>NZ_JBEXGU010000236.1:0-10813 GCF_040607515.1 Streptosporangium sp. NPDC005286
TCTCGCCCCCCCCCCCCCCCCGGGGGCGGGGGCCCCCCCCCCCCCCCCGCGGGCCCCAGGTCCGCGGTCTTTTCCGCCGGCTCGTCAGTGCGGTGCGAGCAGGCGGCCGACGCCCTGTCGACCGCGTCCGGGGCCGGATGTTCCTCCACCGCGCCCACGAACGACCTGACGATTCCGCGGAGTGCGCTAAGAATCTAGAATCACCATTGTCGTCAAGCACAACGGCGGCAGCCCCGAGTCGTCAGGATCCCCACGATGCTGAAAGCCGGTCCGTCCCAGGAGGAGATCCGCCAGCACAATCTGGGCACCCTGCTCCGGCATGTTCACCTCGGCGGCCCGGTCTCCCGCACGGTGCTGGCCGATCGGATGGGGCTGAACCGCAGCACGATCATGGCGTTGACCTCGGAGCTCACCTCGGCGGGCCTGGTCCGCGAGGAACTCCCCAAGGAGACCGGCAGGGCGGGCCGGCCGTCGCTGGTGGTCCGGCCGGAGTCCGACCGGGTGTACGTACTGGCGTTTGACGTCGCCGTGGACCGGTTGGTCGCCGCCAGGGTCGGGCTGGGCGGGAAGATCCTGGACCGCAGGGAGGCGGTCCGGGCGCGCGCCGGGGCCGACCTCGACGACGTGGTCGAGGTGCTCGCCGGGTTGGCCCGCCGGATACACCGCGAGGCGGCTCCGGACTCGATCTGCGTCGGAGTCGGCGCGGCCTACTGCGGCATGATCCGGCCCGGTGACGGGATGGTGCGTTTCGGGCCGAACATGGGCTGGGTGGACCAGGCCTTCGGTGCCGAACTCGGCCTCAGGCTGGGGCTCGGGCTGCCGGTCTCCGTGGGCAACGAGGCCCACCTGGGCGCGCTGGCCGAGCACGAACGCGGGGTGGGCATCGGCTTCGCGAACCTGGTCTACCTGCACGGGGATGTCGGCGTGGGTGGCGGGATCATCGTCGGCGGCAAGCTGCTGGACGGCGACGGCGGGTACGGCTGCGAGCTCGGGCACATGATAGTGAACCCGTACAACGGGCGGCCCTGCGGATGCGGCTCGCGAGGCTGCCTTGAGGCGGAGGTCGGCGAGCAGGCCCTGCTCGACGCCGCCGGCCGGGCCTCCGAACTGGTCGGCCACGACGGCATACGGGCCGTGGTGGACGCCGCCGGCCGCGGCGACCTCGCGGCCCAGAACGCGCTGGACCGGATCGGCGACTGGCTCGGCATCGGGGTGGCGAACCTGATCAACCTCTTCAACCCCGGATTGGTGATCTTCGGCGGGATGCTGCGTGACATCTACCGGGGCTCGGCGGACCAGGTCCATCGCCGGGTGGCGGCCAATGGGCTGGTGATCTCCCGGGAGAAGGTACAGCTCCGCACCTCGGCTCTCGGGAACGATGTCACCCTGATCGGCGCGGCCGAACTCGCCTTCTCCGAAATACTGGCCAGCCCCCTGGAAGTGCTCGCCCGTACGACGTCATGACCAGGTGTTTCTCCCTGACCGTCGTACCGATCGAGCCGCTGCCCGCGACGTCCCGGGAACCGGTCGGCCCCATTTTGTAACAGACCCTTAACCACCATATGGCCCATGTCCCGATTAACTTGGCACCCAGCGACCCACCACCGCACCTGAGCACCCGCACGACACCCCACCCGATCCGAGTCGAGGCTCACCCGCCCGGCGGCGCCCCGCCCGCTCCGGCCGCGTTTCGAAGGCATCCCTCACCCCCGACATTCCACACATGTGCGGAAATACCATCGGCACAGCTGGTTGACAACCATACATTCATGGCTAAGACTAACTGAAAGTTTGCAATCAACGGTCGATAGTCGGTTATCCAAGAGCGCTCCCGAAAGAACAGAGCGGGAAGAAGCGCGCGTTTCTGACGCCAATTCGTCCGTGGCTAGAAAGGTCCTTTCAGCATGTCTTCAAGAGACTCGCAGTCCCCCGCGACCTGGAGCGCCAAGAAACGCGTTTTGACGCTTGCGTTGAGCGTCGGACTTCTGGGAAGTCTCAGCATTCCGGCGGCCACCACCACCTTCGCCGAGTCCACCGACATCGCAGCAACCGCCCAGCTGCTGGCGGCGCAGTCAGCAACGCTGCCCAGCGGCCGGACCACCTACCGGACGATCACCGACTACAACGACGAGATGCTCGCGCTGAGCAAGCAGTACCCCGACCTCGTCAAGCACATCACGTTGCCGCACAAGACCCGCCAGGGCCGCGAGGTGTACGGCATCGAGGTGACCCGCGACGTCAACGCCTCCGACGGCAAGCCCGTCCTGTTCATGATGGGAATACACCACGGGAACGAGTGGCCCTCGGGTGAGCACACCCTGGAGTTCGCCTACGACCTGGTGAACAACTCCGGGAAGGACCCGAAGATCAAGCGCCTGCTCGACCAGGCGCGGGTCATCTTCGTCCCGGTCGTCAACGTGGACGGGTTCGTCATCAACCGGCGCACCAGCTGCGGCATCTCGCCGACGTGCGCCAGCAGCGGCGGGGTCGACCTCAACCGCAACTACCCCTTCGGCTGGGGCAGCAACGCGGGTTCCAACGTGACGAACCGCGGCCCGGCGCCGGCCTCCGAGCCCGAGGTGCGGAACATCATGGACCTGACCACGAACAACCAGGTCACCGTCCTGATCACGAACCACACCTCCGGGCACACCCTCCTCCGTCCGCCGCTGGAGAAGCGCGCGGGCGACACCCCCGACGAGGCCGTCTACGCCGCCCTGACCGACGCGATGGCCGCCAAGAACGGCTACGTGGGCATGAAGTCGGGCTTCGACTACGAGACGACCGGCGAAACCCCGGACTGGTCGTACTACGCCACCCGCGGCCTCGGTTTCACGTACGAGATCATGAAGACCCAGTCGACCAACAACACCTACCCCGAGGTGATCGAGGACTACCTCGGCACCGGTCGCTACGAGGGCAAGTCGAACCGTGAGGCGTTCCTGGTGGCCCTGGAGTACGCGGCGGACCCGGCGGGACACTCCGTGATCACGGGCAAGGCGCCGAAGGGCGCGGTTCTGACGATCACGAAGGACTTCGACCTGTGGACCGCGCCGATCCGGCAGACGAGCACTGTCCTCGACCCGCCCCAGGCGGTCCCCACCCACCTGGAGTCCAGCCTGGTCGCCCCGACCAACGGCAAGTTCACCTGGCACGTCAACCCGTCGGTGCGGCCGGTCCCGGCCTACACCGAGAACGGTGTCGTCGCCACCGGCCCGGGCAACTTCCTCCAGGAGAGCTGGACGCTCACCTGTGCCCGTCCGAACGGTGAGGTCCTTGAGACGGTGAAGGTCACCGTCGACAGGGGCGAGCAGGTCGATGTGCGGCTGCAGGAGTGCAAGACCCGCTTCAACGGCAACGGCCCGAAGCACTGAGCACGCCCCGATAAGCCGGGCGGTCCCCTGTGGGGGCCGCCCGGCGCCGCTTTCGCCCCACACTCTTGAAGTCATGCGGCCAAAACCCGATCACCTTGCCCGCCGGGCGGTGAGAATCATCGCTGAGTCCGTCACTCCGCGGGGAAGGGAAGTTCAAGAATGGGGCACGCCAGAGAGACCGGCCAGCCGCTCGCCGTGCCGGACGCGTCGCGGATCGCCGCGAACCTGCGCGGGCTCTTCGACGACCACCGGCTCTCCCCCTCACAGCGCCGGATCGCGCGCTACCTGCTTGAGCACGCGCAGGAAGCCGTCTTCTTCACCAGTGCCGACATCGCCGAGCGTGTGGGCGTCAGCCAACCGTCGGTCACCCGCTTCGCCGCCGCGCTCGGATTCAGGGGGTTCCCCGAGTTCCGGGACGCGCTCCGCTCATCGGTGTTCGGCGGCGCACGGCCGGCGCTGCCCGCGGAGAACCTCAACGAGATCCAGGAGCTGGTCAACTCCGAGATCCGCGACCTTGAACGACTGCGGGACAGCCTCCGGGATCTGAGTCAGCTCCGGGAGGTGGCGGGTCAACTGGCCAGGTCGCGCCCTCTCCTCGTGATGGGACTTCGGATCTCCGCACCGCTGGCGCACCTGTTCGGCCATCTCGCGGAGAAGGTGCTCCCCGACGTACGGGTGCTGGACATCGCGGGCTCGATCGCGGAGGACCGGCTGAGCCGGGCGGCGGACTCCGGAGCCGAATGGGTGCTCGCCATCGGCTTGCCGCGCTACCCGCGCGAGCTGGAACAGGGGCTCACCTGGGCGCGTCGGGTCGGGCTGAAGATCGCCCTCATCACCGACCAGCCGGTGGGCCGGCTCACCGAGCTCGCGGACGAGGTCCTGCTCGCACCGGTGAGCTCTGATTTCGCCTTCGACTCCCACGCCGGTCCCACGGTTCTGTGCACCGCGCTGCTCCACACCATGCTGGACACCCTGTCCACCGAAGGACAGACCCGGCTGGAGTCCTTCGACGACAGCGCGACGGAACGCCAGATCTTCCTCCCCTACTGAAGACCCTGAACGGGGTCGCTCGTTCACGTTCAGCGGAGATCGGCGTCGCGCACCTTCATGGCGACCTGGACACGGTTGTCGGCCCCCAGCTTGGCGAAGATCCGGGTGATGTTCGCCTTCACCGTCGCGACGCTCATGTAGAGACGTTCGGCGATCTCGGCGTTCGAGCCGCCCCGGGCCACCTCGATCGCGACCTCGCGCTCGCGTTCGGTGAGCTTGGCCAGCTCCCGTTGCGCCTCCGCGCGCCGTGGTTCGTGCCTACCGGTGGCAGCGGCGATCACCTGGTGTGTGACGCTCGGCGACAGCACCGGCTCCCCCTTCGCCACGGCGCGAACCGCCTCGATCATCTTCGGTGGCGGCGTGTCCTTCAGCAGGAAGCCGTCGGCACCAAGCCGCAGGGCCCGGAGCACCATGTCGTCGGCGTCGAAGGTGGTGAGCACGAGGATCCGGGGCGGGTCCGGCCGGGCCAGCAGCAGCTCGGTGGTGGTCAGCCCGTCCTGGTTGGGCATCCGGATGTCCATCAACACGACATCGGGCCGCAGGTCACGGATCACGCCCATGGCCTGCAGGCCGTCCCCGGCCTCGCCGACGAGCTCCAGGTCGGGCTCGCCACCGAGAATGAGACGCAGCCCGGTCCGTACCATCGGGTCGTCATCCACGATCACCAGTCGGATCACAGTGTCAAGCCTCCCATGGCAGCCGGACGTCGAGGACGAAGCGTCCGTTCTGGACGGCATGGCTGATGGTGCCACCGGCCATCCGGGTCCGTTCGGCCAGACCGACCAGCCCCAGCCTCCCGCCGGGGCCTGCGGACGTCCCGGCCGGCGCCGGGTTGCTCACCCGAATTCGCAGACCGTCACCCGGCCGCCCGCCGAGCTCGGCCGTCACCCGGCTGCCCGGCGCGTGCTTGCGCGCATTGGTGAGGGCCTCCTGCACGATCCGGTACGCGTGCCGGCCGGTCTGCGTCGGCAGCAGTTCCCGGTTGTCGATGGTGTCGTCCACCTCGACCTGCTGGCCGGCGGCGCGCACCTCGTCGAACAGGGCATCCACGTGGGCCAGGTTCGGCTGCGGGGCCTCCAGGGCGCCGTCGGACCGGAGCGTGCCGAGCACGCCGCGTAGTTCGTTCAGCGACTGGTGTGCGTTCTCCTGGATGGCCAATGCGGTCTCGCGGGTCTCCTCGGCAGTGAGGTCGGTCCGGTACGCCAGGCCGCCGGCGAGCATCGACAGCAGGGAGATCCGGTGAGCCAGGACGTCATGCATCTCCTGGGCGATCTTGGCCCGTTCCGCCAGCTTGGCCTGCTCGATCCGCTGCAGCTGTTCGCGCCCCGCGGCCAGTACCGCCTCTCGCTGTGAGACGGCCAGGTCACGACGCCCGCGCAGGTACAGGCCGAAGACGATCAGCCCGCCGAGGATGACGGTTCCGGTCACCACGGAGACGACGGTCGCCTGGTTGACGCCGTTCCAGCTGGAACGTGCCACCAGGCACAGCCAGGACACGACCGTGACCGGGATGAACTGGCGCCACCGACGATGCGTTCCCAGGGACACGTACGCGACCTGGGCGGGGCCGGTCGCCGTGGTGGAGAAAACGGTCAGCAGAGCGGTCGCCAGCGCGGTCGGCCACGGCCGGCGACGCCGCCAGCGGATCAGGACCAGCCCGATCACGCCGAGCCCCACATCGGCCAGCGCCCATGCGAGCCGGTCACGATCCCGGGAGACGATCACGACCAGGACGACGCCGTAGAACAGCATCGGCAGCACGGCGCACAGGTAGCGCAGCGCGATGCCCAGCTGATTCTCCGTACGGTCGTCCACAGCCCACAGCTTATGGAGCAGCGGGCCGATGCCTTAGCGACCTGGGTCGATATCCAGGTGGCCACAGGTCGAGAACCGGGGAGAGGAATCCGGCCCCGCGTCCGGTGGCCCTCGACCTGGGTTCGATGACCTGTGGCCGCACATCCGATGGACTGGATCCGTGATCGAATTCAGCCACGTCAGCAAGGTCTACAGAGGTGTCAAGGCACTCGACAACGTGTCCTTCACCGTCGGAGCAGGGAGCATCACCGGCTTCCTCGGGCCCAACGGCGCCGGAAAGTCGACGGCCATGCGCATCCTGGTCGGGCTCTCCCGCGCCACCTCGGGCTCGGCCACCGTGCTGGGCCGGCCGTACACCGAGCTGGACTGCCCGGGTTCCCAGGTCGGCACGCTGCTCGACGCCGGCGCCCAGCATCCCGGCCGCACCGGGCGGGAGATCCTGACCCTGGGCGCGATGACGCTCGGCCTGCCGAGGTCGCGGGTCGACGAGGTCCTCGACCTGGTCGGGCTGACCGGCCGGGAGAGCCGGCGGACTGCCGGCGGCTACTCGCTCGGCATGAGGCAGCGTCTCGGCATCGGTCACGCGCTCCTCGGCCGGCCCAGGGTGCTCATCCTGGACGAGCCCGCCAACGGTCTCGACCCCCAGGGCATCCAGTGGATGCGTGGGCTGCTCCGTGGCCTCTCCGGCTCGGGTTGCTCCGTGCTGCTCAGCTCGCACCTGCTGCATGAGGTGGAGCAGGTCGCCGACCACATCGTGATGATCGGCCGCGGCCGCGTCCTCGCCCAGGGCACCGTCGGCGAGCTCGGCCAGGGCCGGAGCCTCGAACAGACCTTCCTCGAACTGACCGCGAACGCCGACCGGAGCCCCGAATGACCTCCTCCCAGAAAGACTCGATGAACGACACCAGGACGGACGACGCCAGGGGTGTCGGCTCGAAGAGCGCGGACGCCCATCGGCCCCGGACACCGATTCCGTTCCGCCGGCTGCTGTCGGTCGAGACCCGCAAGCTCTTCGACACCCGCAGCAGCAAGATCATGACCGCGGGCCTGGTCACCCTGGTGATCGCGTCCATCATCGGTCGCGGCGTCGTCTCCGGTCCGGAGCTGCACACCTTGGTCGGCACCGCCGGAATCGGACTCGGGACCTTGCTCCCCGTGCTCGGCATCCTTACGGTGACCGGCGAATGGAGCCACCGCACCGCCCTGACCACCTTCGTGCTCGAACCCCGGCGCCGGCGGGTGCTGGCCGCCAAGTGCCTGCCGCCGTTGATCACGGCCGTGGCCGCCTCCCTGTTCGCGATGCTGGTCGCGGTGCCGGTGACGGCTGTCATCGCCGGTGTTCAGAACGTCCCGGCCGGCTGGGAGGTCGCGCCCCTCGCCCTGCTCGGCTGGACCGGGACGAACGTCCTCGTGGTCGCGATGGGGCTCGCCGTGGGCATGCTGCTGCTGAACGCACCGGCCGCGATCGTGATCTGCCTGTCGACCCCGATCCTGTGGGCCGTGGTCGGCAGGCTCGGCGCCGTCGGCGAGGTCCTGGTCGAGTGGTTCGACCTGAACACCACCGTCACTCCCCTGATGGCCGGCGACATGACCGGTGGCGACGCCGCTCGGCTGGCCGTGTCGACGATCTTCTGGATCGTCATCCCGATGACGGCCGGCGCGGTGCGCGTGATCCACAGGGAGGTGAACTGACCCAGCGCTGGATGATCAGCCTGGCTCCGGCCCGGCTCTCCTTCGCCCACCCACCGGCTTCCGAGGTCGGCGGACCCGGACGCTCGTGCACCATGTTCAACCGTCGATACCCGCACCTCGACACGCATGCCTACAGCGTGGCCGCGATTCGCTCGACGCCCGGCCCGGACAGGCCCGCGAGTCCGGCGGCTCGTCCGGTCGCCAGCAGGAGCAGGTCGGCCGCCGGCCCTCGAACCTCGTCCGGCCCCTCGCCCGCCGACCAGTCCAGGTCGGTGGCGACCGGCCGCGTGCCGCGGAAGCGCTTGCGGGCGCCGTAGAAGAAGCTGCGCCAGACGTGATCGAGCGCCGCGACCGTCCGCTCCGCGGGCATCTCCCGCGCCCGCCCGAGCGGTCGCGCGATGTCCTGCCCGTGCACCAGCGCGTCGGTGAGCGGGTCCAACGGGGCGGAGCCCGGCGCGCGACGAGGCGAACCCGCCGTCTCGCGGAACTGCGCGATGAGCTCCGCGGGCCCGAACCGGGCCGCCCGTTCCCGTGCCAGGTCGGCCTCCATCCGCTCCCAGTCGCCGCGTGCCCGGATCATGCCCTTGATCGTGCCGAGGAGCGTGGTGCGCGTGGACAGCGTCAGGTGCGCGGCCACGTCGTGCACGGTCCAGCCGGAGCAGAGGGAGGCCGCCTTCCACTCGTGATCGTCGAGGTCATCGAGGAAGTCGGCGAGGCTGAGCCGTTCGGCCTTCACCCAGGCGAGGATCTCGTCACGGTCCATGTCCAACTCTCCTTGTTCTCCAACCGTCAGGTGCCGGCCGGACCTGCCGTCGTGACCGCGCTCAGCCTGCCCCGCAGGTGGGCACGTTCGGGTTCGGTGCCGACCAGGTCGAGCGCCTCCCGGTAGGCCGCCGCGGCCTCTGGAAACCGGCCGAGCCGGCACAGCAGATCCGCCCGGGCCGCCGGGTAGGGGTGGTAGCCGCGCAGTCGCGGCTCGGCTGCCAACTCGTCGAGCAGCGCCAGGCCCGTCTCCGGCCCGTCGCGCATCGCCACCGCCGCGGCCCGGTTCAGCGCGACGACCGGGGACGGCGCGAGAGCGAGCAGCACGTCGTAGAGCGCCACGATCTGCGGCCAGTCGGTGGTCGCGACGTCCGCGGCCTCGTCGTGCAGAGCGGCGATCGCGGCCTGAACCCCGTACAGGCCGGGTGGACCACCGGTCAGCGCGACGAGTACCAGGCCGCTGCCCTCCTCGATCATCACGCGGTCCCAGCGGCCGCGGTCCTGGTCATCGAGCAGCACGAGTTCGCCGCCCGGACCGCTCCGGGCATCGCGTCGCGCATGGACCAGCAGCATCAGCCCGAGCAGTCCGGCGACCTCCCGTTCAGCGGGTAGCAACCGGTGCAGGATCCGCGCCAGCCTGATGGCCTCCTCGGCGAGGTCGAGCCGCTGCAGATCCGAGCCCGAGCTGGCCGCGTACCCCTCGGTGAAGATCGAATAGATGACCTGGAGCACCCCCGGCAGGCGCTCCGGCAATTCGTCGGCGCCGGGCACCCGGAACGGGATGCGGGCCTCGCGGATCTTCCTCTTCGCCCGCACGATCCGCTGGGCCATCGTCGCGGGCGGGACGAGAAAGGCCCGTGCGACCTCGGACGTCGTCAGGTCGGCCAGGCAGCGCAGGGTCAGGGCCACGCGATCGTCGGCGGGAAGGGCCGGGTGGGCACAGGTGAAGAACAGTTGCAGCCGCTCGTCAGGAAGATCGCTGTTCGTGTCCGCAGATGGGGCGGGGTCCGCCCGATCCGCCTCCACCTGCAGGATGGCGAGCCGGGCGGCGTAGGCCTGGTCCCGCCGCAGCCGGTCGACGGCCCGGCGCCGGGCCGTCGTCAGCAGCCAGGCCCCGGGCCTGGCCGGAACGCCCTCGACCGGCCAGTGCACCAGCGCCGCCTCGACGGCCTCGGAGGCGACCTCCTCGGCGAGATCGAGATCACCGAAGCGGCGGACCAGGGAGGCGAGTAGCCGGCCGTGTTCCTCACGGAACATCGACTCCACGGACGATCTGGCACCGGCGGCCCGCTCGTCCATCGGGGTCAGAGCTCGAACTCGGCGACCGGCCGCACCACGACCGATCCGCCGTCGCGCGATCCGGGGCAGCGGGCGGCCCAGTCGAGCGCGACGTCGAGGTTCGGTACGTCGATGATGTCGTAGCCGCCGAGGATCTCGCGGGTCTCGGCGAACGGCCCGTCCGTGGTCACGGTCCGCTCACCTGCCGGGCCGACCCGGACCGTCGTGGCGGTGGTCAGATCCTTCAGCGCGTGCCCGGTGACCCAGATTCCCGCCTCTTTCAGCGCCTTGTCATAGCGCGCCCACTCCTCGAAGTCGCACTGGTCGGCCCCGTCGGTCGTCGCGGCACCGTAGATCAGCAACATGTACTTCATGACCCGACTCTCTCTATGTCCTCGCGCGGCGGGTTGCCGTACAACATGACGACGAATGGGACACGGTCAGATCGACACACCTCCCGAAGTTTTCCGGCACCTTCCGCCCCGGTTCTCCAGGGCAGCGCCGCCTCCGTTCGCAGAACTCCTCTCACCACCGGGATGTTCCGAGAGACACCCCTGACCTAGGCAAACGATCTACCTGGCGACTCGGCGCGCAAACCCGAACCGTCCGTCAACGACAGGACAACGCAGAGTTACGAATCCAGGAGGGCGGCAGGCCGCGGACGGCGTATTGCAGTTAGCGGGTATGCCGGGACTGCCGTTGGCACGGGGCCCGAATGGGTGCTGCCAGCGCAGACAACGGACGGCCGGCGCGGCATCGTAGGAAGCGAAAGCAGCTCACTGGACCGGAACGCCGGCGATGACCGTCAAGCCGGAGCCGGTGTCCTTCGAAAACTCCTGCGA
>NZ_JBEXGU010000237.1:0-10771 GCF_040607515.1 Streptosporangium sp. NPDC005286
TCGGGCCGCGCGGCCCGATCCGGCGGCCACCTCGCGTCACGGGCGTGCGAGAAGGGTCGCGATCCCCTGTCCCACGCCGATGCACATCGTGGCGATGGCGTGCTCGTGCCCCTCGTCGGCCATGGTCATCGCGGCGGTCAGTGCCAGGCGGGCGCCGCTCATGCCGAGCGGGTGGCCGAGCGCGATCGCGCCGCCGTGCGGGTTGACGTGCTCGGCGTCATCGGGCAGCCCGAGCAGGCGCAGCACCGCCAGGGACTGTGCGGCGAAGGCCTCGTTGAGCTCGATGGTCCCGACCCGGTCGAGGCCGATGCCGGTCCGCTCGGTGAGCCGCCGCACCGCGGGTGCCGGGCCGATGCCCATGACCCGCGGCTCGACGCCGACGCTCGTCGTCGCGACGATCCGCGCCAGGGGTTCGAGGCCGTAGCGCGACACCGCCTCCTCCGAGGCCAGGAGCAGGGCCGCGGCGCCGTCGTTGACCCCTGAGGAGTTGCCGGCGGTGACGGAGCCCCCCTCGAAGAGAGGCCGCAGCGCGGCGAGCCGCTCCGGCGAGGTCTCGCGGGGATGCTCGTCGGCGGTGACGAGCGTGGGGTCGCCCTTGCGCCGGGGCACCGGCACGGGGACGATCTCGCGTTCCAGGCGGCCGCTCGCCTGTGCCTTCGCCGCCCGTTCCTGGGAGCGCAGCGCGAAGGCGTCCTGGTCCTCGCGGCTGATGCCGTGGTCGTCGGCGACGTTCTGTGCGGTGCGCGGCATGGCGTCCGTGCCGTACGTCCGCTGCATCTCGGGGTTGACGAAGCGCCAGCCGATCGTCGTGTCATGGATCTCCGCGGTACGGCCGAAGGCGGTGGCCGCCTTCGGCTGCACGAACGGTGCCCGGCTCATGCTCTCCACGCCGCCCGCGATGACGAGGTCGGCGTCGCCCGCGACGATGGCGCGGGCTCCGTACGCCACGGCGTCGAGGCCGGACCCGCAGAGCCGGTTCACCGTCACCCCGGGCACGGTCACCGGCAGGCCGACCAGCAGAGCGGCCATCCGGGCGACGTTGCGGTTGTCCTCCCCCGCCTGGTTGGCGCAGCCGAGGACGACCTCGTCGGTCGCCTCCCAGTCGACACCGCCGTACCGGGTGGTCAGCTCACGGACGACGTGGGCCGCGAGGTCGTCGGGGCGTACCTCGGCGAGAGCGCCGGCGTACCTGCCGACGGGGGTGCGGACCCCGGAGACGAGGTAGGCGATGCGGGTAGAGCTCATGCGGGGCCTCCAGAAAGACGCGCGCGGCCTGCACCGGTGAGCGGCGGCGCGCCGGCCTCGTGGTGATCGGCCACAGCCGCGCTCTCCACCCCGAACTCCTCGGCTGGCCGTCCCCTGCCGTCCTTGTCAGCCATCGCCTGTTCCTTCCGAATCGATCCTGCGCAGCCCGTGCCGGTAGCGCCTGGCGTTTTCAAGATACTCACGCACTCCGTAGTCGGTTCGCTCGGTCCGACCTCAGCGCTCATCGGCCTCGACGTTGAAGCGCGCGGGCAGGTCAGCGCTCCTCGTCGAACAGCAGGGTCTCCACCCGCTGCCGGTAGTCGCGGTAGATCTACCGGTACCGCTCGACGGCCCCGGCGCGGTCGCCCTGTTCGATCAGCTCAAGGGTCTGCCGGTAGCCGTTCAGCCACATGCTCCACACGTCGCTCTCGACGGTGAGAGCCAGCACCCGCAGGGTCCGCGTGACCACCAGGTCGACGTGGGTCTGCAGTTCCCGGTTGCCTCTCACCAGGATGACCACCGTGCTGAAGTCCGCCCCGGCGGCACCTGATACTGGAATCACCATCCCGGAGCCCGGATGGATGTGGAGAGCCTGGCCTACTCGTTCTCCGAGGACCTTGAGGGCGAACTTCCGAGCCTTCCACCAGGCCCAGAAGGAGTTCGGATTCGGGGTCCCCACGCCGATCGCGACGAAGTCCGCCCTGGAGGTCTCCGACGAGGAGCGCGACGCCACCTTCGAGGGTGCCTGGGAGAGTGGCAGTCTGGTCAACCTCCTGACCGTGTACGCCGATCTCAGCGTCGACCAAGAGGCCGACGACACGGCGAAGCGGTTCATCCACGGCAAGATCCACCAGATCGTCGAGGATCCGCGGGCCTCTGCCCCGAGTACCCCGTGGGCACCAAGCGCCCTTGCCTGGACACCGGCTACCGGAATGCAGGCCAGTGCTCCGGCCTTCAGGCTGGGGTGAGGGCCCGCGCGGGAGTGCCCGCTAGGGCGCGAGCGCGCCCTGACCTTCGGTGTTTTGCTGCTGCTCCCACCATGCGTAGGGCACCAGGACGGCGAAGGGCCGGCCGTTGCGTTCGACGATGGTGTGTTCGCCGAGGTAGTGGGCGGCGTTGGCGCGGTCGCCGATGTGTTCACGGATCGCGCGGATTCCCATACGCTCAGTCATAGATCGAATGGTACAATGATTACCGTGCAGCTTCGCTACAACTACCGGGTGTACCCGGACGCCGTCCAGCGCCAGGCGCTGGCGCGGGCGTTCGGGTGCGCCCGCGTGGTGTTCAACGACGGGCTGCGCGCACGCCAGGACGCGCGCGCGGCCGGGCTGCCCTACATCTCGGACGCGGACCTGTCTAAGCGGGTCGTCACGGCCGCAAAGCAGAGCTCGGAGCGCTCCTGGCTGGGTGAGGTGTCCTCAGTGGTGTTGCAGCAGGCGCTCGCCGACCTGAACACCGCCTACCGCAACTTCTTCGCCTCGTTGTCGGGGAAGCGGAGGGGGCCAAAGATGGCCCCGCCCCGGTATCGGTCCAAGAAGGACACTCGCCAGGCCATCCGGTTCACCCGCAACGCCCGCTTCGCCATCACGGCGGGCGGGAGGCTACGCCTGCCCAAGATCGGGGACGTGGCGGTGCGCTGGTCACGTTCCCTGCCCTCGGAACCGTCCTCGGTGACGGTGATCAAAGACAGCGCGGGCCGGTATTTCGCCTCCTTCGTGGTCGAGACCGCCACCGAGCCGCTGGCGCAATCGCCGGGCGAGGTGGGAATCGATCTGGGGTTGGCGCATTTCGCGACCCTGTCGACCGGGGAGAAGATCAAAAATCCGCGTATCCTGCGGCGCGCGGCCAAGAGGCTCCGCAAAGTACAAAAAGCGCTGAGCCGCACACAGCAGGGTTCGGTCAACCGGGTCAAGGCCAGACTGAAGGTCGCCAAGGCTCACGCCCGCGTGGCCGATGCGCGCCGCGACTGGGCACACAAGCTCTCCACGACGTTGATCCGCGACAACCAAGCGATCTACGTGGAGGACCTCGCTGTGTCCGGGCTCGGCCGCACCCGTCTGGCAAAGTCGGTGCACGACGCGGGCTGGTCACAGTTCGTCGCGATGTTGGAGTACAAGGCGAAGCGGCACGGCCGACACTTCGTCAAGATCAACCGTTGGTTTCCCTCGTCGAAGGTGTGCTCGGCGTGCAGCACCATCGCCGAGTCGATGCCGTTGAACATCCGCTCTTGGACGTGCGTCTGTGGTGTCACCCACGACCGGGACGTCAACGCGGCGATCAACGTGCTGGCCGAGGGAAGACGAATCGTCGCCGCTGGACGGAAACCTGCCGCTGAGACTCGGCGGGAGGCGGAGACGTTAAACGCCTGTGGAGGTGACGTAAGACCACCGCTCGCGGTGGCGGACGCCGACGAAGCAGGAAGCATCAGAGGTGCCGCGTGAACGCGCGGCACGGGCTGAATCCCCGGCCTTAAGACCGGGGAGCGCGTCAATACGAGACGTACAACCGCGAGAACGTGCACCTGGTCAATCTGCGGCGCACACCGCTCGTGGAGGTCACCGACAGGGGCATCCGCACCTCCGACAGGGAGTACGAGTTCGACGCGATCGTCTACGCGACCGGGTTCGACGCGATGACGGGGGCGCTGACGAACGTCGACATCCGCGGCCGGGGCGGTGCCTCACTCAAGGCGGCGTGGAGCGCGGGCCCCCGCACGTATCTCGGGATCGGCTCCGCGGGCTTCCCGAACCTGTTCATGATCACCGGGCCGGGCAGCCCGTCGGTGCTCTCGAACATGGTCGTCTCCATCGAGCAGCACGTCGACTGGGTGGTCGATGCGATCGGGCATCTCGGCCACCGGGGGCTGCGGACGATCGAGCCCACCTTGGAGGCCCAGGACGCCTGGGTGGACCACGTCAACCTCATCGCCGACTCCACCCTCTACCCCAGGGCGAACTCCTGGTACATGGGAGCCAACGTGCCGGGCAAGCCGAGGGTCTTCATGCCCTATGCCGGCGGTGTCGGGGAGTACCGCAGGAAGTGCGACGAGATCGCCGCCCTGGGCTACGAGGGCTTCGCCCTCTCCACCTGAGCGTCTGAGAGCCGTACGGTCCTCGCCGCCCGTCCGCCGGGCGATGACACCGAGCCCCAACCGTTCTACGTTCACATCCACCAGATTCGTGACCCGTTGGAGGTCCAATGTCCCGTCGTGACCTGATCGACCCCGAATCCCGCGTTCCCCTGGACGGGCTGCTCGGGATGTTGCCCGGCGGCTTCAACGCCATCCCCGACATCGTCCAGCGCCGAGCCGCCGTCGAAGGCATGATGGGCGCCCTCGAAGTGCCCGAGAACCCCAACGTCACCAAGGAGGATCGGACCGTCCCCGGCCCCGACGGGGAGCCCGACATCACCGTACGGATCTACCGGCCGGTCAACGCGTCCGGCACGCTGCCCGGCATCTACTACATCCACGGTGGCGGCATGATCCTCGGCAACGTCGCGGGCGAGGACGCCGCCGCGACGATGATCTGCGACCAGGTCGGCGCCGTCGTGGTCTCCGTCGAGTACCGCCTCGCCCCGGAGCATCCCCATCCCGCCCCGGTCGAGGACTGCTACGCGGGCCTGGTGTGGACGGCGAAGAACGCCGGTGAGCTGGGCATCGCCCCGGAACGCCTGGCGATCTACGGCGCCAGCGCCGGTGGCGGGCTGACCATCGGCACGGCGCTCCTGGCGCGGGACCGCGGCGGCCCGGCCCTTTCGTTCATGATGCCGATCTACCCGATGGTCGACGACCGGAACGAGACGCCGTCAAGCCACGAGATCACCGACATCGGGATCTGGGACCGCGCGGGCAACGTCGAGGCCTGGGAGTGGTACCTCGGGGGCAAGGAGGCCGACCGGTACGCGGCCCCGGCGCGCGCCGAGGACCTGTCCGGTCTCCCCCCGGCCTTCATCGACGTCGGCACCGTCGACCTGTTCCGGGACGAGGACATCGCGTTCGCGCAGCGGCTCATGCAGGCGGGCGTCCCGACCGAGTTGCGCGTCAATCCGGGTAGTTACCACGCCTCGGAGACGTTCGCGCCCGAGGCGGAGCTCTCCAGGCGGATCTGGGCCGGGCGGATCGACGCCCTCAGGCGCGCTCTCGCCTGAGGGGGACGCCCCGGTGCCGTGGACAGCCTGAGGTTCCGTTCACGGCACCGGGGCGTACCGGCCTCAGCCGGCGCGAGGACATCGACCGGAATGGCGATGTTCTGCGGCGCGCGGACGTCGCGGGGGTACAGCGACAGCTGATCCAGGCCGTTCACCGGGCGGCCGTGCCGTCAGCCCGACGTCCGCGGTCCGCCGGATATCAGGTGGTGCAGTTCGTGCCGTTGAGGGTGAACGATGCCGGTACACCGGTGTTGCCGGTGTGGCCGGCCTGGAAGCCGAACGAGGTCGAACCACCCGCCGGGATGGCCGCGTTGTAGCTCATGTTCCTCGCGGTCACGGCGCCGCTCGCGGGCGTGATCGTGGCGTTCCACGCCGAGGTGACGGCCTGGCCCGAAGGAAGCGTGAAGGCCAGGGTCCAGCCGTTGATCGCGGAGGTGCCGGTGTTGGTGACGGTCACCGAGGCCGTGAGGCCGGTGTTCCACGCGTTGGTGGTGTAGGCGACCCGGCAGGGCGCGGTTCCGGGGGTGGGGGTCGGCGTGGGAGTCGGCGTGGGGGTCGGCGTGGGGGTCGGCGTGGGGGTCGTGCCGTCCAGGCCGAAGAACGAGATGACCATCGCGGCCTGGCCGCCCAGCGGCAGGTTGTGCCCCACCCCCTGGAGGCTGATGGCCTCGACGGCGGAGCCGTACCGGGTGCGGGTCCAGGTCGGCTGGGGCTTGTCGGTGGAGGTGGGGGTCTGGGAGAGGCCGTGGACGTTGGTCCACTGCTTGATCTCCTCGGTGAAGTTCGGGTAGCGCAGCGTCGTGTCCTCGGTGCCGTGCCAGACCTGCATCCTCGGGCGCGCCCCCGGGTAGCCCGGATAGGCGCCGCGGACCAGGTCTCCCCACTGCTGCGGCGTCTTCGTCACCTGCCCGTTGGCGCAGGCACTGTTCCACGTCGAGCCGTCGGTCGTGGCGAAGCAGCCGAACGGCACGCCCATGAACGCCGCCCCGGCCTTGAACACGTCGGGGTAGTCACCCAGCAGGACGTTGGTCATCATGCCCCCGGAGGAGGCACCCGTGACGAACACCCGGCCGGTGTCGGCGTTGTAGCGGGACGTCACGTAGTTGACCATCGACACGATGCCGACGGGGTCGCTGTTGCCGTTGCGGGTGAGGGCTCCAGGCGAGTAGACGTCGAAACAGGAGCCGCTGCGGGTGGCCGACGGGTAGATGACGATGAAGCCGTACCGATCGGCCAGCGACGCGAACTCGGTGCCGGAGTGGAACGCCGGACCCGACCCGGTGCAGTAGTGCACGGCCACCAGGATCGCGGGACGCGCGGTGACGTTGTTCGGGACGTACAGGTGCATGCGGAGGTTGGTCGGGTTCGTGCCGAAGCCTGTCACCTCGACGAGCGAGGCGGCCCCGGCGGGCGGCGCCGTCATCAGGCCGACGGCGACGAGCAACGCCGCCACGATGCCCAGGAGTCGTTTCATCTGCTCTCCTCTTCTCGAAATGTTCTGAGCATCACAGAAATATTTCAGCCATCAAGAGCGAGGAAGATCACAATGAGCTGACCTGGAAGTGCGCAATCAAGGGAATGAAAGTTTCGGAAGACTTCCCCATCAGATTGGCCACCAGAACGCAGCAGGGGTGCCCCTCTCGGGGACACCCCTGCCAGCCGGTAAAAAAACCCGGTCCGAACGACAGAGCACGCCGGAGCAGCCGCCACACGGCCGGCCCGGCCCGACCGCCCTCGCGGCTCTTGACAGGTGACCCGGGTCACCCTGACCATACGTAACCACCGCATTAATTAACTATCTAGTTCGTAACCCGGTCGTCATCTCGGCGGGCACCATCCAGCGCCACCCCGCGGGGGGACGCTGACCAGCGAACGCAGAATCCCGCGGCCGACGAGACGACCCACCCCCCAAAACGCCGATCGCCTCGTTGCTCGCATCGGGGCATTCGCGAAGGAGCACGACGTGACCGAAACCCCCCCGTCCCCCGCCGCGGGAACGCCCGTCCTGCCGGGGCGGCCCCGCAAGGCGGCGCTCGCCGCTTGGATCGGAAGCGCCCTGGAGTACTACGACTTCTTCATCTACGGCACCGCCGCGGCACTGATCTTCGGCAAGGTCTTCTTCCCCACCTCCGACGCCGCGAGCGGGACGCTGCTGTCGCTGGCGACGTTCGGAGTCGGTTACGCGGCCCGTCCCGTCGGCGCCTTCGTTCTCGGGCACTACGGCGATCGGCTCGGCCGTAAGAAGATCCTGTCCGTCACCCTGGTCCTGATGGGCGTGTCGACCTTCCTCATCGGCTGCCTGCCCACCTACGAGCAGATCGGCATCGCGGCGCCCGCGCTCCTGGTGACGTTGCGCCTGCTGCAGGGCCTGTCGGCGGCCGGGGAGCAGGCCAGCGCCAGCTCCATGACCCTTGAGCACTCGCCGGACCACCGCCGGGCGTTCTACACCAGCTTCACCCTCAACGGCACCCAGGCCGGTTCGATCTTCGCGACGCTGGCGTTCATTCCGATCGCCGCCCTTCCGGACGAGCAGTTGTTCTCCTGGGGCTGGCGGATCCCGTTCTGGTTGAGCGTCGTCGTCGTGCTGGTCGGATACGTCATCCGGCGCCGGATGGAGGAGACACCCGAGTTCGAGCGGGTGACCGCGGAGGGCGCCGTGGCCAGGTTCCCGCTGTCCGTGCTCTTCCGCGAGCACCGGGCCGACGTACTGCGCGTGACCGCGGCGGCCCTGTTCGCCACGGTGAGCACCATCGCCGGTGTCTGGGCCCTGTCCTTCGCCGTCAACACCGTCAAACTGGACAGGTCCGCCCTGCTGTGGGTCAGCGTCCTGGCCAACGTCGTCGCCTTGGTGGCCATTCCGTCCTGGGCCGTGCTGTCGGACCGGATCGGGCGCCGGCCGGTGTTCATCTTCGGCACGGCCGGCTGCGCCGTGTTGATGGTCGCCTACCTGTGGGCGATCTCCCTGGGCGGCTACGTGCTCATCTTCATCGTCGGCATCCTGCTGCTCGGGGTCGTCGGCAGCGCGGCCAACGGTCTCCAGCCGGCGTTCTACAGCGAGATGTTCAGCACCCGCGTCCGCCTGTCGGGCGTGGCGATCGGAACCCAGATCGGCTACGCGATCGCCGGTTTCTCCGCCACTTTCGCGGCCACGATCGCCGGCCCGGACGGCACCAACTGGCAGGGGGTCGCGGTACTCGCCGCCGTCCTGTGCGCCATTCCGGTGATCGCCGCGGCGACCGCGCGGGAGACGTACCGTATCCCCACCGCGCAACTCGGCACGAAGCCGGTCAAGGTCGCGCCGACGGAAGCGCCGGCCTGACGGATCGGCGCCGATCAAGGCCGTACCCGAGAGCACACCGGCGGCGTCGCGGTCAACGCCGCCGGTCACGGCCACGCGTCGACGGCGTCGCGCGACGCCCTGGCGGCCATGTCCTCGATTCGCCCATCTGTCCCGGCCACTGGAGAGAACACCAGGATGACCTCACATCTGATCGGGCTGATCGGCTCAGGCGTCGGCCCCTCCCTCAGCCCCGCCCTGCACGAGCGGGAGGCCGACCACCACGGCCTCCGCTACCTCTACCGGATCATCGACATCACCCCGCTGGGACTGGACGCCGCCGCGGCCGGTGGCCTGGTACGGACGGCCCGGCGACTCGGCTACACCGGGCTCAACATCACCCATCCGTGCAAGCAGACGGTCATCGAGCACCTCGACGAACTGTCACCGGACGCCGCGACGCTCGGCGCCGTCAACACCGTGACCTTCGACGGGGAGCGTGCCATCGGGCACAACACCGACTGGACCGGATTCGCCCGGTCGTTCACCCGGGGCCTGCCGGACGCGGCCACCCGCCGGATCGTGCAGCTCGGCGCGGGCGGCGCGGGGGCGGCGGTCGGACACGCGCTGCTGACGCTCGGCGCCGGGCAGATCGTCCTCGCCGACGCGCTACCGGCGCGGGCGGAGTCGCTGGCCACCGAACTGGAGCGCCGCTTCGGCAGTGGACGTGCCCGCGCCGTACCCCTCGGCGAGCTGGCCGGACTGCTCGGCGGCGCGGACGGTCTGGTCAACGCGACGCCTACCGGGATGGCCGCGT
This sequence comes from Streptosporangium sp. NPDC005286, assembly GCF_040607515.1. Lineage (NCBI taxonomy): Bacteria > Bacillati > Actinomycetota > Actinomycetes > Streptosporangiales > Streptosporangiaceae > Streptosporangium > Streptosporangium sp. NPDC005286. The sequence continues at coordinate 9,489 of NZ_JBEXGU010000237.1, forward strand.
ACCCCGGAACGCCGGTACCCGCCGAGCTGCTCCACCCCGGCCTGTGGGTCGCCGACGTGGTCTACCGCCCGCTGGAGACAGAGCTGCTGCGCCGGGCGCGCCGGCTCGGCTGCCGCACTCTCGACGGCGGGGGCATGGTGGTCTTCCAGGCCGCGCACTCCTTGCGCCTCTTCACCGGCGTCGAGCCCGACACCGAACGGATGCTCGCCCACCTGACCGACCTCGTCGCCGTCTGACCTCCGGGAGAACGACATGCGCAAGTCCATCGCCACCGTGTCCGTGAGCGGCTCGCTGAGCGACAAACTCGCCGCCGTCGCCGCCGCGGGCTTCGACGGTGTGGAGATCTTCGAGAGCGACCTGCTCGCCAGTCCCCTGCCCCCGGAACAGATCCGTGAACGGGCCGCCGACCTGGGTCTCGCCATCGATCTCTACCAGCCGTTCCGCGACTTCGAGGCGGTCCCCGCCGAGGTCCTGGATCGCAACCTGCGCCGCGCCGAGCGCAAATTCGAAGTGATGGAACGCCTCGGCGCGGACCGGCTGCTCGTGTGCTCCAGCCTCTCCCCCGACGCCGTCGACGACGACGCCCTCGCCGCCGAGCACCTGCGCCTCCTCGCCGAACGTGCCGCGGAGCACGGGATCCGGATCGCCTACGAAGCGCTCGCATGGGGCCGCCATGTCGACGATTACCGGCATGCGTGGCGGATCGTCCGGATGGCCGACCATCCCCACCTGGGAGTGTGCCTCGACAGTTTTCACATGCTGTCGAAAGGCGCCGACCCGCGCGGTATCGAGGAGATCACCGCAGACAAGATCTTCTTTCTGCAGCTCGCCGACGCCCCGATCCTGGCGATGGACGTCCTGCAGTGGAGCCGCCACTACCGCTGCTTCCCCGGGCAGGGCGATTTCGACCTGCCCGGGCTGCTGTCCCACGCGCTCCGGGCCGGGTACTCCGGCCCGCTGTCGCTGGAGGTGTTCAACGACGTCTTCCGGCAGGCCGACACCGGCCGCACCGCCGTGGACGCCATGCGGTCACTGATCTCGCTGGAGGAGGCCACCGCCCGGCGCCTCGGCGCGGAACCCCCGGCGGCCGCGCTCAACGTGCCACCGCCCCCGGTCTTCCCGACCGGAATCGCCTTCGCCGAACTGGCGACCCCGCAGACCGCCGGGCTCAGCGGCCTGCTCACCGCTCTGGGGTTCGCTCGTGTCGGCGTACACGCCGGCAAACCGGTCGAACTATGGCAGCAGGGACAGGCCAGAATCCTGTTGAACGCCGGCGCCCGGGG
>NZ_JBEXGU010000238.1:0-10762 GCF_040607515.1 Streptosporangium sp. NPDC005286
CGGTTGGCCGGGCATGCGGCCTGGAGGCCGGTCCCGGCCGCCGCCGCCAGGCGCGCTCGGTCCCGGCCCTCGGGGAGGAATGGAACGATCAGTGACGCCAGCGTGTGCAGAAAACTGCACACTCGTTTGCGCCTGGCCGCGGTCATAAGAGCGGCGCAGCTCAGCGACGCTCGAAGGGATTTACTCCCCAAGGATCGCGGTGCGGTTCGCCGCGCTCGCGCAGCTCCATCTGGTAGGCCCGCCAGATGTCGGCCTCCGTCAGCGGCATCGGGGCGCGGTGGCGCAGCGCTCCGGACCGGGCCCGTTCGCGGTACCTGCGGTTGAAGGCGGCATACGACAGGCCCGGCTCAGCCAGGCGTCGGCGCAGTTCAGCGTGCCGGTCGCCGATGATGGCGGCCTGGTCCAGGTCGGCCACCTTGCGGGCACGGGCCAGCTCGTCGATGTCGTAGGCGATCCGGCGCAGCACCGCAGCCACTCGGGCCAGGTCCACCGCGACGTGGTAGGCGTCCTGATCATCGGCTGGACGCAGGTTCACCACCGGGGGAAGCCCGTCGCCGGCGAGCCGGTCGATCCATTCGGCGCACTCCAGCACCCAGCGCACCTCATCGACCAGGCGCTCGGCGATGCTGTCGCGGCCGTCCAGCTCCTCATCATCGCTACCAGCGGGATCCTCCGGGGCCGGCCACCCGGCCTGACGCAACTGCGCCAGCGCCGCCTCCAGCTCCAGCAGCGGCGCGGCCGCCGTGGCGATCTGCTGGATGCGCGAGGGCGAACGCCCCGCCTCGGCCGCCACCGCCCGCACCGGCAGACCTTCGACACGGGCCGAGGCGATGGCCCACTCGTGCTCGATCTCGGCCTGGCGTAACCGCCACGCTGCCCGGCGCACCCGGCGCCGCAGCCGTCGCTCCCGCCGTACCTTCGCCCGTAGCTCGTCTCGATCCACGCTAAGGATCATGTCACTGGCCGCCATGCGGTGTGCAGGAAACTGCACACGCTGGCGCTACTGATCGTTCCATTCCTCCCCGAGGGGGTACCCCTCGTCGCCAAGGGATGATCACAGCGGAACTGCGGGGAAGTCTCGTAGCCGCTCACTCAGCCTGTCACCTCGCGGGCGAAGCTCGGTTCCGCCGCCTCCAGTCGCGGTACCGCGACCCCCAACCGGCGTGCTTCCGCCAGGGTGTCTCGGCAGATCTCACGCGGCTCCTCGGCCTCGGGGTCGGAGTGCGCCGCAAAATTCACGCGCGCCGGCGCGAAATGAGCGAGCAGCCAGGCGAGCGCGGGGGCCGTCAGCCAGGTGGGCGCCCGGAACAGCAGCACACCGCCCCGGTGACGTCGCAGGTCAACGCCGCGCGCCTTGAGGAGCGGCAGCAGCTCGCGGCCAGCCAGCAGCCCCTCGCGCAGGTCGCCCGTTGCCCCGGCCAGCTTGGACAAGGAACCCAGCCGCAGGCCCTGCGAGAACAGGCCGGCATCCGACACGAAATGGACCCACAGCCAGCCGCGGAAGTCAGGCTGCTCCTTAAGCCGGAGCCCGGCCTCGCGAAACGCCTGGCGCACGGCCCGCTCACGTTCGGTCGGCGGCTGGCCGAAGGTGCCGAAGATGACCGACGGCAGCAGCGCCCCACGGAGCACGCCGTCCGCGCCGAAACCGCCACCGGCCTGGGGAAAGCCCCAGGCGATCTGGTCGACAGGGAGTGCGCCGATCGCGGCCAGCGGCTCGGTCCAGATGTTGCCGAAGACCAGCACCGTGGCCTGGCCGACACGCGGGGACAGGAAGGCCGTCGCCTCCGCGAGGCGGTGGTGCGGCACGCTCAGCACGATCAGGTCGAAGTCGTGGTCCGGCTCCAGCGCCTCGCGGTAGCGCACCGGCCACTTCTGGACGACGCGCTGCCCCCACACCCGCCGCCGCGCATCGAGCAGATCGAGGTCTATCGCTTCCCCGTACGCCGCCGTGCGGCCCGGCCGGACGTAGAACTCGACGTCATGCCCGGCCCGTTCCAGGGCCCAGCCGTACATGGTGGCGATCACACCTCGGCCGAACATCAGGATCTTCAAGTTGCACCTCGTGGGATACAATCGAATTGGAGGTCATCTCCACTTCCCAAAAATATGGAGGTAGTTTCCGTTTGTCAACGCGAGGTAGCGCATGAACTCCGCCAAGCCGCTGCGTGCCGACGCCCAGCGCAACCGCGAGGCCTTGCTCGCCAAGGCCCGGGAGGTCTTCGACGCCGGAGGCTTCTTCGACCTGCGCTTCGATGATTTCGCCCGCCTGGCCGGTGTGGGCACCGGCACGCTGTACCGCCACTTCCCCACACGGGAGGCGCTGGCCGAGGCGGTCTATCACGAGGAGGTCGCCACGCTGTGCGACCGCGCCCGCCAGTTGCAGGCCACGCTGCCCGCGGAGGAGGCCTTGGCGACCTTCCTGCGTGGCATGGTCGGCTACATGGATGCCCACCAGGGCCTCGCCCGGACGCTGGCCACGCTCATGGCCACCGGCTCGGGTGCGCTCGCCGAGGGTAGTCGGGCGCTGGAGCAGGCTGTCACCGACCTGGTGGCCGCCGCCGTGAAGGACGGCGCCGTCCGCGACGACGTGGGTGCCGGTGCCGTCATGATGGCACTGCATGGCATCGGTGCGGCCCATGACCGCCCCGGTTGGCGGGCCGAGGCCGACGGTGTCATCACCCTCGTGCTGGACGGGCTGCGCCGGTCGCACTCAGGCGACGGTCAGCGCGAGCACGAGCAGGAGAGTGTCGGTGAGTTGAAGTGAGAATACCTTTCTGACCAGGGAAAATGGGACTTGTCTAGGGTTCCGTTTTCACTGTCGGGAAGGCATCCCGTAGATGCAATTCAAGCACGCTCCCCAGGCGGTGTCGGTAGCGTTCGATGACCCGAATCTCGTGTCGGCCGCGGGCCTGGTGCCGGTGATGTGACTCGCTCACACCGCCGGGCTTGCGGGCCTGTCACTGGACCGTCTCACGGTGCCGGGCGACAGCGGCGCGAACGCGGGCGCGAAAGTTCGCGGCCCCGTCGCAGGAGGCAATCGAGCAGCACGTGGCCGGCCCGCAGGATGACGCCGCTGCCGGCGTTGAGCCGGAGGAGTTGCTGAAGCGCTATCCCGACAGCGGACGGCTGGCCCGCGATCGGGCCCCGTTCACCTGCACGGCGAGTACCCGCCCGGTCCGAGAATCGGCGAGATAGACGTGGATGGGAAACCGCTTGGCGGCAGGCAGGCCGGGCGGGTAGAGGCCAGGGTGGTCCTGCCGTACGACCTGCCACGGCTGCACCCCCCGGCCGTCCGTACCGAAGCGGTGGCGCAGCACCAGCACATTCGGCCGCTCGATGAAAGCGAAGCGGGCCCGGCCCAGCCGCCCGTGTGTGGCCGCGACCTCCTCGGCCCGCCGCTCGGGTCGGCGTCACCGAAGGAAATGTAACTTGGTAATCACTGAGGGGTTTCGGGGCGAGCGTTCAGCTCAGTGCCCCAGCCGCAAGTGATCAGAGTGGTGTTCCGTAAGGGGACCCCCACCGGAACACCAACCGCCCGGACAACCGCCCCAGGTCAGGGTGTTCCGTATAGGTGTTCCGCGAACTGTTCCGGTGAAGGCCCCCTATCCGGAACACTTGGAGCCGTGAACGGAACCCGTGTCGGCTACGCCCGCTGCTCGACCGACGAGCAAGACGTGATCATCCAGACCGAGTAACTCCTGACCCTCGGCGTCCCCGAAGACCGGATCTACCTCGACCACGGCTTCTCCGGCACCACCCGCCGCAACCGCGCCGGCCTCGACCAGGCCCTCGCCGCCGTGTGGGACGGCAGCGTCTTCACCGTGACCAAGTTCGACCGGTTCGCCCGCAACATGGCCGAGGCCAACGAGATCCTCACCGGTCTGTCAGGACGCGGCGTCCTGTTCGGCCTGGGCGCGTCCGTCTACGACTGGAACGACCCGTTCGGGCGGCTGTTCCTGCAGACCCTCGCCATGGTCGCCGAGTTCGAGGCCAACCTCGGGCACCTGCGCACCCGCGAGGGCATGGCGCTGGCGAAGAAGAACGGCAAGCTCAAGGGCAAGCAACCCAAACTGCCCGAACCCGCCCGACGCTCCATCCGCCGGCGATACGCCGCGGGCGAGGTGTCCCTGGCCGACCTGGCCACCGAGTACAGCGTCGGACGCTCCACCATCCACCGCATCATCCACGGGCCAGAGACCTCCAGGTAGAGCGGTCACACGTGGAAATTGGACGTCACCCTTCGCGCAAGATCATTCTCAGCGCCAACGGCTGTTCCCAGGTTCCCCGACCCCGAGTTCGAGCAGGGCGGCGAAATCCCCGTTCCGGGAGGCGGCAAGGAAGGCGGCGACGATTTCCCGCTTCGGGGATCGCGCGGCGTCGGATGCCCCGGCCGCTCCTTGCACCCGGCGCCGGGCCCGGCTGGCGAGTTGCCGGGCCGCCACCGGGGAGCGGTCGATGATGGCGCCGACCTCACCGAACGACACAGCGAAGACGTCGTGCAGGACGAACGCGAGCCGTTCGGCGGGGGTCAGCGTGTCCAGCACCACCATCAGCGCGACACCGACCGAATCGGCCAGCAGCGCCTCGTCCTCGGGGTCGGCCTGGCCGGCTGGGTGGGTGCTCGCGTGCGGCGCGGCCGGCTCGGGCGGCAGCGTCCCGGCCGACTTCTCACGCCGGGTCCAGCGTGCCTCGAGCATGTTCAGGCAGACCCGGGCGACGACCGTGGTCAGCCACCCGGCCGGATTCTCCACCTGGCCGGTGTCGGCGCGGCTGACCCGCAGCCACGCCTCCTGCACCGCGTCCTCGGCCTCGCCGGGTGAGCCGAGCATCCGGTGGGCCACCGCTCGGCGAACCGCTCGCTCAGCCAGTCCTGCTCAACCATCTGTCACATTCCTCCGTCGCGGCCTGTCATATCAATTGACCGGCGAACCCGCGCCGATGTGACATCCGGGCCCGGCCCGGATGTCCGGCCTGCCGGTTCAGGCAGCACATACACCTCAAGCAGCAGGAGAGAACCGTGTCACTGCAGGTGAGCGCCATCATGCTCGGCGTCAAGGACCTGGCCCGCGCCAAGAAGTTCTATGCCGAAGGCCTGGGCTGCAAGATCGACAAGGACACCCGCAATTTCGTTTCGTTCAGCCTGGGCGAGGGATCCCCGCAGCTGGCTCTCTACGAATGGGAGGCAGCGGCACAGGACGCCGGCGTCTCCGCTGAGAGGGCTGGAAATTCCCGAAGAAGTTGTGGAGGCACTCGGTGGAGGCAGGAGGCCGAGGGTGACCATCACGATCAACGGGCATTCATGGAAGAGCAGGGTCGCCATCATGCGCGGCCGCTACCTGCTCGGCCTGAGCAACGCCAACCGGCAAGCCGCCGGTGTCGTGACCGGCGACGAGGTCGAGGTGGAACTCGATGCCGAGCCTCCTGTCGTCGTCGAGCCCGCGGACTTCGCCCGCGCCTTGGACGCCGACCCGGTCGCCCGCGCTGCCTACGACCGCTTGGCCTACAGCCACAAGCGCGAGCACGTGCTCGCTGAGGTCCACGTCCCGGTGACGACGGCGCAGCGGTTGCTCGGGATCGAGCGGATCAACGGGATGGCGGTGGACGCCTCCGGGCCCGATCGTTGCCGATGGGCGGGGTCGGCATCTCCACGAGCAGGCGTTCACGAACAAGGTGGTAGCCGACCGCCCGATTCACGGCGAGCATCGACGCGTTCTCGTGGTTCACCGTAACCGTGACCGACTCGACCTTGGGAAACAACTCATGCAGGCGCAGTGTCTGCCGGGCCTTCATCCAGCGGGCCAGCCCGCCGCCCCTGTGCCCAGGCAGCACCGCGGTGTCGTGCTGATCAGCCACCGTCGCTCCCGAACCCGGGACCGTGGTTACCGTGGCACCGACGACCTCGCCCGAGGATGAGTGAACCACCGCGCAGACGAGCAGATGCTGCCCGTCCGTCCCCGCCTCCCACGCACGGACCGCCGCGGTGTCCCAGGCCCGAGACGCCATCTGCAGCGCGGCACCCGGCGCGTCGAGCACATGGCCCATCACCCGCCCGAACGAGGACACCCATTCCGCGGGCGCCGCACTCCGCCAGGACACCACCCGGTAATCCGGGTGAGGGGCCATCGCCAGCTCATAGCAGCGCTTCAGCACGTCCTGATCGAGTCGCTGCTCATGCAGTTCCAGCCGCAACACCACTCGCCACCCGCGAACGAACGGCTCACCAGGCGGTCCCGCCAACACCGTCGCCTGAACCCGCTCCATACCCGCATCCGCCACAACGCGAGCGAGCAACTCCGACCCGACGCCCCTGCATCGCGCCGATGGCGTCACGAACAGGCGAAGAAACCCGATCGCAGGATCATGCTGCTGCGGCCGCACCTCCGCCACCCCGCAGATCCGCCCAGCCTGACGAGCCGCCCACCGCCGCGCACCGCCCCCAACCTCGGCGCGCAACCGCTCGGCCAACGCACCGGATTCAACCGCCCCGCCGGACAGCTCCGCCTGCCCCTCCCTGAACACCCGGCACCAAGCATCCAGATCACCCTCACCGGACTCCCGAGCCTCGAACACCTCAATTGCCAGCAAGTCCGCAACCTCTCTTGAGGAGTCGTCGATCGGCCGATTCCGGCCCGTCGATCACCAACTGGTCCCCGAACTCCCGGCAGCCACTGGGGCAGCCGCATTCGCGCACCGAAGCCGGCCCCTTCAGCGACCTCTCCCGGATAATCCGCTCGGACTCGGCCATCTCAGTGAAGACTCGAACCGGCGCCATGGCTAGCGCATGTGCTGTGCGGTGGCCAGCAGGTCGCGCACGGTGACGATGAGTCCGTGCATGGTGTGCTCGAATGCCTCGTCCACGGTCATCAGGGGAGCGGCGGCGACCGCTTCGCGCAGGTGTGGCACGGCGAGGCCGGGATGTGCCTGCAGCCAGAGCCGCGGGACGGGAGTGTGCTGCATGACCGGCTCGCCCTGGTCCTGGCGGTAGTCCACGAGCAGGACGAACGCGAAGACGCGTAGCGCGAGATCGCGGTGCACGATCTGAGCCTCGGCGATGTCCAGCCCGATGGTGCGCAGCATGCCGAGGAAGGCGTCGGTGTGGACAAGGCGGTCTTGGTCGATCGCGAGGTCGTCGATCTGCTCGTCCAGCGACACCAGCAGAGCGCGTGGATAGCGCCGGTAGACCGCGCGCAGCGCGGCGCCGTACTCGCAGATGCTGCGTTCCCAGTCCTCGGGGTCCGGCCGCGGGGCCGGCCATTGCTCGGTGAACAGCTGAACCGCGCGAGCCACGATCTCGCTGCGGTCATCGACGTAGTTGTAGAGGGCTCGCACCGTCACGCCGAGATGCTCGGCCAGTAGCCGCATGGTCACCGTCCGGAAGCCGTGAACACCGGCGAGGTCGAGCATCGTCTGGGCGATGAGGTCTTTGGTCAGGGTCGGCCGACCCTTGCGCGTGAGCGGCCGCCGGCGCCGGTGTGGGCTGTCGGTGCTGGTGGCGTCGGCCTTGTCGGGGTCGTGGGGCACCGTCCGAGCATAACCGCCGTTAAACTTCACACATTGTTGACTTTAACGCCCGGTTTGCGCCACCCTCACTTAGGTGAGCCTTACCAACACGCATCTCCCCGGATTTCTCCGATGACCCCGCCGACCGCCGGCCATCCGCCGGCCGCTCGGGGTCGCGCGATTCTCGGCCTGGTCATCGCCGGCGCCGCGCTGGTCGTGATCGACATGACGATCGTGACCATCGCCCTGCCCGCGATCCAAGCCGACCTCGGCGGAACGCTCGCCGGCATCCAGTGGGTGATCATCGGATACATGATCACCATGGGTGCGGTGACCCAGGTCGTGGGAAGCCTCTCCGACCGCATCGGCCGACGCCGCATCTACCTGCTCGGCATCGCCCTGTTCACCGCCTCGTCGCTCGTCTGCGGCGCGGCGCCGACCACCACGCTGCTCGACCTTGCCCGCGCCGTACAGGGCATCGGCGGCGCCATCTTGATGGTCAACGCACTTCCCCTGCTCTCTCAGCACCTGGAGGGGGAACGGCGCAACATGGCCATCTCCACCTGGGGCAGCGCGGCGACCGCGGCCAGCCTGATCGCCCCGCTGCTGGGCGGCGCCCTCGTCGACACGCTGAGCTGGCGTGCGATCTTCCTGATCAACATACCGATCGGTGTCACGGCCTTCGTGATCTGCCTGCGAACCCTTCCCGCCGACGTCTCCGGCCGGACCGCTCACGGCCGGATCGACTGGGCGGGCACCGCGCTGCTGATCGTCTCACTCGCCCTGGCCAACCTGGCGCTGCTTCGTGGCGAGGACCAAGGCTGGGGATCGGCGGCGACACTGACGCAGCTCACGGTCGCGGCCGTCCTGCTCGCCGCCTTCCTCCTTCTCCAATCCCGGGCCGGTGCGCCCACCTTGGACGTCGCCCTGTTCCGCAGGCCCGCCTTCACCGGCGCCGCCCTGGCGGTCTTCATCTCCCGCGTCCTGACCATCGGCGGCACGGTCTACTTCGTGCAGTACTTCCAGGGGTCGTTGCACCTGAATCCCACGCAGAGCGGCCTGCTACTGACGCCCGTCTTCCTCGCCCAGATGGCAGCGGGCATGCTCGGAGGCAAACTCCTGAGCCGATTCCCCTCCGGCCACGTCATCGCCAGCGGCTACGCCTGCAAAGCGGTCGGCGCCACCTTACTGGCACTGGCCTTCACTCCGACCATCTCACCGTGGCTCCTGACCGTCCCCCTGCTCATCTGGGGCATCGGCGGCGGCATCGCCGGCGCACCCGTGATGGCCGTCGCCATGAACGTCACCGACGAAGAACGAGCCGGTATGGTCGCCGGAACGATCACCAGCCTGGCCTCCATCGGAGCCGGCATCGGCACCGCCGTCCTCGGCGCCATCTACACCACCCGCATCGCCGACATCGTCGCCACCGGACCGTCCCTGCCCGCCGCGTCACGCGAGGCCGTCATCGCCGCCGCCGCCAATGGCGATATCCAACGCGTCCTCGACCTCACCCCCGCGACCGCCCGCGCCACCATCGAAGACCTCCTCAGCAACGCCATCGCCTCCGGCGCATCGGCCGTGCTCTACAGCTCCGCAGGCCTGGCCGTCATCACCATCGCGCTGGTGCTGACCCTCATCGGCAAACGCGATCTCCCGCAACCCGCAGCAAGCGGGCAGTAGGGGGTTGACGAGCATCCGAATGAAAAGTCGCGTTAGCGAGCCACCCGAGCGCGGCTTGGCGTGACATTCCGCTCCTAGCCGTTGGTGGGGAAGCCGAGGTTGACGCCGCCATGGCTCGGGTCGAGCCAGCGGGAGGTGACGACCTTGCCCCGGGTGTAGAAATGCACGCCCTCGGTCCCGTGGACATGGGTGTCACCGAAGAGCGAGGACTTCCAGCCACCGAAGCTGTAGAAGGCCATCGGCACCGGGATCGGCACGTTGATACCGATCATGCCGACCTCGACCTCGTTCTGGAAACGCCGGGCCGCGCCCCCGTCGTTGGTGAAGAGCGCGGTGCCGTTGCCGAACTCACCACCGTTGATCAGCTCCAGGCCCTCCTCATAGGAGGAGACCCGGACGATCGCCAGGACCGGACCGAAGATCTCCTCGGTATGGACCCGCGAGCCGGCGGGCACATGGTCGAGCACCGTGGGCCCCAGCCAGAAACCAGGACTCCGCCCGGCCGCGCCACCGCCCAGGACCGGGGTCCGGCGGCCGTCCACGACGAGCTTCGCCCCCTCGGCGACGCCCAGCTCCAGATAGGAGGCGACCTTGTCGCGGTGGGCCTCGGTGACCAGGGGCCCCATCTGGGAGGCGGGGTCGTCGCCGGGGCCGACGGTCAGCTCCGCGACCCGGGAGACGATCCTGTCGACCAGCTCGTCGCCGACCGGGTCCACGGCCAGCACGACGGAGATCGCCATGCAGCGCTCACCGGCCGAGCCGAAGCCCGCCGAGACCGCGGCGTCGGCGACCAGGTCCAGGTCGGCGTCGGGCAGCACCAGCATGTGGTTCTTGGCGCCGCCGAGCGCCTGGACCCGCTTGCCGTGACCGGTGGCGCTCTCATAGACGTAGCGGGCGATGGGCGTGGATCCGACGAACGAGACCGCGCGCACGTGCGGGTGCTCCAGCAGCCGGTCCACCGCCGTCTTGTCGCCCTGGACGACGCCGAAGACGCCGTCGGGCAGCCCGGCCTCCTTCCACAGCGAGGCCATCAGCAGCGAGGCCGAGGGGTCCTTCTCCGACGGTTTGAGGATGAAGGCGTTGCCCGCGGCGATCGCGATCGGGAACATCCACATCGGCACCATGGCCGGGAAGTTGAACGGGGTGATCCCGGCGACGACGCCCAGCGGCTGCCGGATCGAGTAGGAGTCGACCCGGGTGGAGACGCCCTCGGAGAAGCCGCCCTTGAGCAGGTGCGGGATGCCGCAGGCGAACTCCACGACCTCCAGGCCGCGGGCGACCTCGCCCAGCGCGTCGGAGTGGACCTTGCCGTGCTCGGCCGAGATGAGCCGGGCCAGCTCGTCGCGGTGGGCGTACATCAGCTCGCGGAAACGAAACAGCACCTGCGAGCGCTTGACCAGCGAGGCGTCCCGCCAGGCGGGCCAGGCCGCGACGGCGGCGGCCACGGCCGCGTCCACCTCCTCCACCGAGGCCAGCTGGACCCGCCCGGTGACCTCTCCGGTCGCCGGGTTGAAGATCTCGGAGGTACGGCCGGAGCCCTCGACGAGGGCTCCGTTGATCCAGTGAGTGACGTTCTTCA
>NZ_JBEXGU010000239.1:0-10699 GCF_040607515.1 Streptosporangium sp. NPDC005286
GAGGTGAGCCCGCATCCGGTGCTGACGGTCGGGGTTCAGGAGTGCGTGGACGAGACGGATGCCACCACCGTGATCGCCGGGACGTTGCGCCGCGAGGACGGTGGCCTGGAGCGGGTGCTGGTCTCGGCGGCCGAGCTGTTCGTCCGCGGCGTGCAGGTCGACTGGCAGGCCCTCTTCCCGGGTGCTCGCCGCGTCGACCTGCCCACCTATGCCTTCCAGCATCAGCGGTTCTGGCCGAACGCGCGGCAGAGTGGGGATGCTCGGGTGCTGGGGCTGGCCGCGACGGATCACCCGTTGCTGGGCGCGGCGATGCCGCTGGCCAACTCCGATGGGGTGGTGCTGACCGGACGGCTGTCGCTGCGGTCGCAGCCGTGGCTGGCCGATTACGTGGTGGCGGGTTCGGTGCTGGTGCCGGGCGCGGCGTTCGTGGAGCTGGCCGTGCGGGCCGGTGACCAGGTCGGCTGTGAGCTGGTGGAGGAGCTGACCCTGGACGCGCCCCTGGTGCTGGGCGAGGGTGACGCGGTTGCGGTGCAGGTGTGGGTGGGCGCCGCCCAGGAGACGGGCCACCGGCCGGTGAACGTGTACGCCCGCCCGGCGGACGCGGCCGATGAGGTGCCCTGGGTACGGTACGCGACCGGTACGCTCGCGGCCGGTGCTCCGGAAGCCGTGCCGTTCGATGCGGCGGTGTGGCCGCCGGCCGGCGCGACCGCCATCGAGCTGGAGGGGCTGTACGACGATCTGGCCGAGGAGGGGTTCGCCTATGGCCCGGCGTTCCAGGGGCTGCGGGCAGCCTGGCGGGGCGCTGACGGTGAAGTCTTCGCCGAGCTGAGTTTGCCGGAACAGGTCAGCGGGGCCGGTTCGTTCGGGTTGCACCCGGCGCTACTGGACGCGGCGTTGCACGCGGTGACCTTCGCCGGGCTGGAGCCGGTGGAGGGGAGCCGGTTGCCGTTCTCCTGGGGTGAGGTGTGCCTGCACGCGGCCGGGGCGTCGGTGCTGCGGGTGCGGCTGGCCAGGGTGGGCGGCGATGCGGTGTCGCTGAGCGCGGTGGATGTGACGGGTGCGCCGGTGGTGTCGGCGCGGTCGGTGGTGCTGCGGCCGGTCTCGGCCGAGCAGCTGGGGGTCTCCGATGGTCACGGGGCCGGGCGAGACACGCTGTTCCGGGTGGAATGGGCCGTGGCAGGCGGCCTGCCGGAAGCCGATCAGGTACCGGTGGCGCTGCTTGGTCTGGACACGCTGGGTGTCGCGGCGGCGTTGCGGGCGTCCGATGACGACGCGGGTGGCGCTTTGCCGCCGGTGCACGCGGACCTGGCGTCGCTGGTTGAGGCGGGTCCGGTCCCGGCAGTGGTGGTGACGGAGGCGGTCTCCGACCCGGCGGCCGGGGTGGTGGAATCGGCGCATGAACTGACCGCCCGCGTTCTGGACCTGCTGCAGCGGTGGCTGGCCGATGAACGCTTCAGCGACTCCCGGATGGTGGTTCTCACCCGGGATGCGGTCGTGACCGGTGCCGGCGCGCAGGGTGCACAGAGTGAGGCGGTACCGGACCCGGTCACGGCGGCGGTGTGGGGTCTTGTCCGTAGCGCCCAGTCGGAGAACCCGGGCCGGTTCGTGCTGGTCGACGTGGATGATCAGGAGTCCTCGCGGCCGGCCCTGCTCGACGCACTGCTCGGGGTGCTGGCCTCGGGCGAGCCGCAGGTGGCGGTACGCGAGGGGGAGGTGTGGGTTCCGCGTCTGGCGCGGGTGCTGCCCGGTGATGTCGGGGCGGATGTCTCCGGTGACAACCCCGGTGCCTGGGATCCGGAGGGCACGGTGTTGATCACCGGTGGCACCGGTGGTCTGGGCGCGCTGTTCGCGCGGCATGTGGTGGCCGAGCGGGGTATGCGGCATCTGCTGCTGACCAGCCGCCGAGGCCTGGAGGCTCCGGGCGCGGTGGAGCTGCAGGCCGAGCTGATCGCACACGGTGTCGAGGTAACGATCGCCGCCTGCGACATGGCCGACCGGGACGCGGTGGCGGCCCTGCTGGCACAGGTGGACGACGAGCACCCGCTGACCGCGGTCATCCACACCGCCGGTGTGCTGGCCGACGGCACGATTCCGTCGCTGACGCCCGAGCGGCTGGAGACGGTGCTGCGTCCGAAGGCGGACGCGGCCTGGCACCTGCACGAGCTCACCAGGGACCTGGACCTCGCGGCGTTCGTGCTGTTCTCCTCCATGGCGGGGGTGACGGGCAACGCCGGGCAGGGCAACTACGCGGCGGCGAACGCGTTCCTCGACGCGCTGGTCCAGCTACGCCGGGCCGAAGGGCTGTCTGGATCGTCGCTGGCCTGGGGCTTGTGGGCGCAGGAGACCGGGATGACCGGCGGGCTGGGGACGATAGATCTGCAGCGGATGGCGCGGGCGGGGATGCCGGCGCTGTCGGCCGAGCAGGGGCTCGCGATGTTCGAGCTGGCTGCCGCGTCGGAGCACGCGGCGCTGGTGGCCGCGCGGCTGGAGCTGTCGGTGCTGCGCACGTTCCCCGAGGTGCCGCACCTGATGCGCGGCCTGGTGCGCGCTGGCCGCCGGTCGGCGGTCTCCGTCCCCGTGGGCGGGGACGCGGAGCTGGTACGGCGGCTGGCGGGGCTGGGTGAGGCCGAGCAGGTGCGGCTGGTGGTGGACCTGGTGCGCGCCCAGGCGGCGGCGGTACTGGGGCACGCCTCGGGAGAGGCCGTCCAACCCGGACGCGAGTTCCGCGAGCTCGGCTTCGACTCCCTCACCGCCGTTGAGCTGCGTAACCGGCTCAACGGCGTCACCGGGCTGCGGCTGCCGGCGACGCTGGTGTTCGACTACCCGACGCCGATCGTGCTGGCGCGGTTCCTGGTGTCGGAGCTGCTGGGCCGGCAGGACCTGGCGGTGGCGTCGGGCAGGGTGGCCGGACCGAGAGCGTCGGTGGCGGACGATCCGATCGTGATCGTGGGGATGAGCTGCCGGTTCCCCGGTGGGGTGAACTCGCCGGAAGAGCTGTGGCGGTTGCTGTCCGAGGGCGAGGACGCGATCTCGCCCTTCCCCGCCGATCGGGGCTGGGATCTGGAGATGCTGTCGGCGGGGGGCTCCAATGGTCAGGGCGGTAGTGCGACCGGTCAGGGTGGGTTCCTGGCGGATGTGGCCGGATTCGACGCCGGATTCTTCGGGATCTCGCCGCGTGAGGCGCTGGCGATGGACCCGCAGCAGCGGCTGCTGCTGGAGGGGGTGTGGGAGGCGGTCGAGCGGGCCGGCATCGACCCGGTCTCGCTGAAGGGCAGCTCCACCGGTGTGTTCGTGGGCACCAACGGCCAGGACTACGCGAGCCTGGTGATGAACGCTCAGGCGGATGTACAGGGTCACGCCATCACCGGCATGGCGGCCAGCGTGCTGTCGGGTCGCCTGTCCTACACCCTGGGCCTGGAGGGCCCGGCGGTGACGGTGGACACCGCCTGCTCGTCGTCGCTGGTCGCGATGCACATGGCGGCGCAGGCGCTGCGCTCGGGCGAGTGCGGCCTGGCGCTGGCCGGCGGTGTCACGGTGATGACCACCCCGCTCGGGTTCATCGGCTTCAGCGCCCAAGGAGGGCTGGCGCCTGATGGCCGGTGCAAGGCGTTCTCCGACGGCGCGGACGGCACCAGCTGGTCCGAGGGCTTGGGCGTGCTGGTACTGGAACGGCTGTCGGACGCCCGCCGCAACGGCCACGAGGTCCTGGCGATCGTGCGTGGTTCGGCGATCAACCAGGACGGCGCGTCCAACGGTCTGACCGCGCCTAACGGTCCTTCGCAGCAGCGGGTGATCCGCCAGGCTCTGGCCGGCGCGGGGTTGTCGCCGTCCGAGGTGGACGCGGTCGAGGCGCACGGCACCGGCACCAGGCTGGGTGACCCGATCGAGGCTCAGGCGCTGCTGGCCACGTACGGGCAGAACCGTGAGACCGACCGGCCGCTGCTGCTGGGGGCCGTCAAGTCGAACATCGGTCACACTCAGGCGGCCGCCGGGGTGGCCGGTGTGATCAAGATGGTCATGGCGATGCGGCACGGAGTGCTGCCCAGGACACTGCATGTGGACGCGCCGTCCTCGCACGTGGACTGGACCTCGGGAGCGGTGGAGCTGCTGACCGAGGCGACCGAGTGGCCGGAGACCGGCCATCCGCGCCGGGCCGGGGTGTCGTCGTTCGGAATCAGCGGCACCAACGCCCACGTCATCCTGGAGCAGGGGCCGGCGGCTCCGCAGATCGAGGCCGGAACGGTGCCGCGGGACGAGGCACCGGCCGCGGATGTGCTGCCGGTGTTGGTGTCGGCCCGTACGGCGGAGGCGTTGCGGGCGCAGGCCGGGCGGCTGGCCTCGCATGTGGGGGACCGCGGTGAGGTCGCGCTGGCCGATACCGCGTTCTCGCTGGCCACGACCCGTCCGGCGTTCGAGCATCGGGCGGTGGTGCTGGCCGCCGATCGCGATGGGGTGCTGGCCGGACTGGACGCCCTGGCCGAGAACCGGCCGAGCGCGGGTGTGGTGCGCGGCGTGGCGGGAGCGGAGCCGAGGCTCGCGGTGCTGTTCACCGGTCAGGGCAGCCAGCGGGCGGGGATGGGCCGGGAGCTGTACGAGCGGTTCCCAGTGTTCGCGCAGGCGTTGGACGAGGTGATCGCCGAGCTGGACCCGATGCTTGACGGACCGCTGCGCGAGGTGCTGTTCGCCGAGCCGGACGGTGACCAGGCCGGGTTGCTGGACCAGACGGGGTGGGCGCAGCCGGCCCTGTTCGCGGTGGAGACCGCCCTGTTCCGGTTGGTCTCCTCGTGGGGAGTGCGGCCCGAAGTGCTGGCCGGGCACTCGATCGGGGAGATCACCGCGGCGCATGTGGCCGGGGTGCTGTCGCTGGCCGATGCGTGTGTGCTGGTGGCGGGCCGGGCGCGGTTGATGCAGGCGCTGCCGGCCGGTGGGGCGATGGTGGCGGTGCAGACCTCCGAGGAGCAGGTCGCCGAGCTGCTGGCCGGCCGCGAAGACCAGGTGTCGATCGCGGCCGTGAACGGTCCGGCCTCGGTGGTGATCGCCGGAGTCGAGGAGCCGCTGCTCGCGATCGTCGCGGTACTGGAGGAGTGCGGGATCAAGACGCGACGGTTGCGGGTGTCGCATGCATTCCACTCGCCGTTGATGGAGCCGATGCTGGAGGACTTCCGCACGCTGGCGAGCAGGCTCACCTACGGCGCGCCGAGGATTCCGATCGTGTCCACCCTGACCGGGCAGGCGGCCACGGCCGAGCAGCTGTGCTCGCCGGACTACTGGGTGGACCAGGTCCGCGGCGCGGTCCGCTTCGCCGACGGCATCCGCACCCTGCACGGCCAGGGCGTCCGGGCCTACCTGGAGCTCGGCCCGGACGGTGTGCTCGCCGCCATGGCCCAGGACACTCTCGCGACCGAGCCGGAGGCATCTGAGTCGCACACGGTAGTGGTGCCGGTGCTGCGCGGGGACCGGGACGAGCACCAGGCCGTTACCGAGGCGCTGGCTCGTCTACACGTGCACGGCGTGCCGGTGAACTGGCAGACGGTGCTGCCGCGCGGGCGCCGGGTCGACCTGCCCACCTATGCCTTCGAGCACCAGCGGTTCTGGCCCGAGACCGGTGCCCCCGCCAGGGGTGCCGCCGTGGCGGATCCGGTGGACGCGGAGTTCTGGGCCACCATTGAGCGTGAGGATCTCCAGTCCCTCGCGGCGCGGCTGGACGTGGAGCAGGAGACGCTCGGCGCGGTGCTGCCGGCGCTGACGTCGTGGCGACGAGCCCGACGCGAGACGTCCGTCGCGGACTCCTGGCGATACCGTGTCATCTGGAAGCCACTGACCAGCGTCTCGGCCGCCGTCGTGCCGGGCACCTGGCTGGTCGTGGTGCCCGCGGAGCCGGCCGGCGATGCCTGGTCGGAGTCCGTGGTCCAGATGTTCGGGGCGGCGGCCGTACGGCTGGACGTATCCGGCCAGGACCGGGCCGCGCTCGCCGAGCAGGTACGCGAGCGCCTCGGCGCCGACGCGGAGCCGGCCGGGGTGGTGTCACTGCTGGCGCTGGGTGAGACCACGGAGCCGGGTGTCTCGGACGGCTCGGCGCTGACGATGACCTTGCTGCAGGCACTGGGCGATGCCGGTGTCGAGGCGCCACTGTGGTGTGTCACGAAGGGCGCGGTCTCGCTCGGGCGGTCCGACACGGCGCCGATCCCGGCTCAGGCGGGCGTGTGGGGCCTCGGCAGGGTGGCCGCGCTGGAGTACCCCCAGCGATGGGGTGGCCTGATCGACCTTCCCCAGACGCTGGACCAGCGGGTGGTGACCTGGCTGGCGGGCGTCCTCACCGTGCCCGGCTCCGAGGATCAGGTGGCGATCCGCTCGACCGGCGTTTACGGCCGCAGGTTGGCTCACGCCCCTTACCGGGGCACTGACGCCACGCTGCGACCGCGCGGCACGGTCTTGATCACCGGTGGCACCGGCGCGCTCGGTGCTCACGTGGCCCGGTGGCTGGCCGCCCAGGGCGTCGAACATCTCGTACTGACCAGCAGGCGGGGCATGGCGGCAGGCGGTGCGGCCGAGCTGCGCGATGAGCTGACCGCGCTGGGTGCCCGGGTGAGCATCGTGGCATGCGACGTGGCCGATGCGGACGCACTCGCGACGGTGCTGGCCGACATCC
This sequence comes from Streptosporangium sp. NPDC005286, assembly GCF_040607515.1. Taxonomy (NCBI): domain Bacteria; kingdom Bacillati; phylum Actinomycetota; class Actinomycetes; order Streptosporangiales; family Streptosporangiaceae; genus Streptosporangium; species Streptosporangium sp. NPDC005286. Next base: position 6,650 of record NZ_JBEXGU010000239.1, read on the forward strand.
CGGCTGAGTACCCGCTGACCGGGGTCGTCCATGCCGCAGGCATCAGCCCGGCGAACAACCTGGACGGGCTGGACGCCGCCGAGCTGGCCGAGGTGATGCGGGCGAAGGTCGTCGGCGCGCTGAACCTCGACGCGCTGCTGGGCGACCGCGAGCTCGACTTCTTCGTAACGTTCTCCTCGATCGCCGCGGTGTGGGGCAGCGGTGGCCAGGCCGCCTACGCCGCCGCCAACGCCTCTGTTGACGCTCTGGCCGACCGGCGTCGGGCGCGCGGGGTAGTGGCGACCTCGGTCGCCTGGGGCCCATGGGTCGGGGATGGCATGGCCGCCGCCGACGGGGCACAGGACTATCTGTCCAGGCGTGGCGTGCGGGCGATGGGGCCGGGAGCGGCCGTCACCGCGCTGTGGCGGGCGGTCGCGCACCGGGACGCGACCGTGGCGGTCGCGGATATCGCCTGGGAGCAGTTCGCCCTGACGTTCACCGCCGTACGGCAGAGCGCCCTGCTCGGCGATCTGCCGGAGGTGCTGAGCCTGGTCGAGGCGGGCCGTACCGTCCGGGAAGAGGAGCAGTCGGCCGTTTCCGCCCTGCGGGCGCGGCTGCGTGAGCTGGAGGCGGGCGAGCGGTCGCAGGTCCTGCGGGACATGGTCCGCGAGCAGGTCGCCGTAGTGCTGCGGCACCCCAACGCGGATGCGATCGAGACTGAGCGGGCCTTCAAGGATCTCGGGTTCGACTCGCTGACCTCGGTCGAATTCCGTAACGCGCTCCGTGCCGCGACCGGCTTGAACCTGCCGGCGACGCTGGTCTTCGACTACCCGACGCCGGCCGTCCTGGCGGACTTCCTGCTGGCGGAGTTGCTGGGCGAGCAGGTGCGTGCGGGGGTGCCGTCGGCGGTGCTGCCGGTGGCGGACGATCCGATCGCGATCGTGTCGATGGCCTGCCGCTATCCGGGCGGGGTGAGCTCTCCGGAGGACCTGTGGCGGCTGGTCGCCGGAGGCCAGGACGCCATCTCCCCGCTGCCACGGGACCGAGGCTGGCAGACGCGCGGCGAGCTGGACTTCCAGGGCGGGTTCCTCTTCGACGCGGCCGAATTCGACCCGGGGTTCTTTGGCATCTCGCCGCGCGAGGCGCTGGCGATGGACCCGCAGCAGCGGTTGCTGCTGGAGACGTCCTGGGAGGCGATCGAGCGAGCGGGGATCGACCCGGTCTCGCTGCGCGGTAGCCGTACCGGCGTGTTCGCCGGGGTGCTCTACCACGACTACGGGACGAGTGCCGAGTTCCCGCCGGAGGCGATGACCTTCGTCAGCAACGGCAGCGCTGGGAGCGTCGTCACTGGTCGCGTCGCGTACGCGTTGGGGTTGGAGGGCCCGGCGGTGACGGTGGACACCGCTTGCTCGTCGTCGCTGGTGGCGATGCACATGGCCGCGCAGGCCCTGCGATCGGGTGAATGCAGTCTGGCCTTGGCCGGTGGCGTGACGGTGATGGCGTCGCCGTTGGTGTTCGTCGATTTCAGCGGTCAGGGTGGGCTGTCGTCGGACGGCCGGTGCAAGGCGTTCGCCGACACCGCTGACGGCACGACCTGGTCTGAGGGTGTGGGCGTGCTCGTGCTGGAGCGGCTGTCGGACGCTCAGCGCAACGGTCACCAGGTCCTGGCGATCCTACGTGGTTCGGCGATCAATCAGGACGGTGCGTCGAACGGGTTGACCGCGCCGAACGGTCCGTCGCAGCAGCGGGTGATCCGCCAGGCGCTGGCCGCTTCGGGGCTGTCGTCGGCCGAGGTGGACGTGGTCGAGGCGCATGGAACGGGCACGACGTTGGGTGACCCGATCGAGGCGCAGGCGTTGCTGGCCACCTACGGCCAGGAGCGAGATGAGGATCGGCCGCTGCTGCTGGGGTCGATCAAGTCGAACCTCGGGCACACCCAGGCGGCGGCTGGTGTCGCGGGTGTGATCAAGATGATCATGGCGATGCGGCACGGCATCGTGCCGAAGACGTTGCATGTTGATACGCCGTCCTCGCATGTGGACTGGGCCTCGGGTGCGGTGGAGCTGTTGACCGAGGCGGTGGAGTGGCCGCAGACGGGCTGGCTGCGCCGGGCGGGTGTGTCGTCGTTCGGGGTCAGCGGCACGAACGCGCACATGATTTTGGAGCAGGGTCCGGAGGCGCCGCAGGCCGAGCCGCGGGTGGAGGACATGGCGCCGACGGCGGGTGTGGTGCCGTGGGTGATCTCGGGCAAGACCGGCCAGGCGCTGCACGATCAGGCGGGTCGCCTGGGTGCGCACCTGGAGGCGCACCGTGATCTCGACCTGGTGGATGTGGGCTCCTCGCTGGTGGTGTCGCGGTCGCTCTTCGAGCATCGGGCCGTGGTCATCGGAGACGGTCATGAGGAGCTGCTGGCGGGGCTGGCCGCGATGGCTTCCGGTGAGTCGGCGACGCGCGTGGTCGCGGGTGTGGCGGACGTCGATGGGAAGTCGGTGTGGGTGTTCCCGGGCCAGGGGGCGCAGTGGGTGGGCATGGGTGCCGCGCTGCTGGAGGAGTCGGCGGTGTTCACGGGGCGGATGGCCGAGTGCGCGGCGGCGCTGGAGCCGTTCGTGGACTGGTCGGGGTGGTCGTTGCTGGATGTGGTCCGGCAGGTGGAGGGTGCGCCGGGGCTGGATCGGGTGGATGTGGTGCAGCCGGTGTCGTTCGCGGTGATGGTGTCGCTGGCGGCGGTGTGGGAGTCGCTGGGGGTTCGTCCGGACGCGGTGGTGGGGCATTCGCAGGGTGAGATCGCGGCGGCGGTGGTGGCGGGTGGCCTGTCGGTGCAGGACGGTGCCCGGGTGGTGGCGTTGCGCAGCCGGTTGATCGGGGAGCGGCTGTCCGGGCATGGGGTGATGCTGTCGGTGATGGCGCCGGTGGAGCAGGTGCGCGCGGCCCTGGTCGCCGAGGGCTTGCTGGACCGGGTGGCGATCGCGGCGGTCAACGGGCCTCGGGTGGTGACGGTGGCCGGTGATCCGGATGCGATGCGGGTGCTGGAGCGGCGGTTGTCCGCCGATGGGGTGATGCGCTGGCAGTTGGCCGGTGCGGACTTCGCCGCGCATTCGCCTCAGGTCGAGCGGTTCCGTGACGATCTGCTGGTGGACCTGGCGGAGGTGGCGCCGCGTGCGGCGCGAGTGCCGATGCTGTCGACCGCGACCGGGCGGTGGCTGGAGGGCACGGAGCTGGATGCCGGCTACTGGTATGAGAACGTGCGGCGGACGGTGGAGTTCGCGCCGGCCATCGAGCGGTTGCTGGAGGAGCGGTATCGGGCGTTCGTCGAGGTCGGCCCGCATCCGTTGCTGATGCTGGGGATCGAGCAGGCGGTGGACGAGGCGGGGGTCACCGCGGTGGTGGCCGGGACGTTGCGCCGTGACGAGGGCGGCATGGACCGGGTGCTGGTCTCGGCGGCCGAGCTGTTCGTCCGCGGGGTGGCGGTGGACTGGCAGAGTGCGCTGGCCGGTGGCCGCCCGGTGGAGCTGCCGACCTACGCCTTCCAGCACCAGAGGTTCTGGCCGGGCCCGAAGCAGGGTGGCGATGCTCGTGCGCTGGGGCAGGCGGCGACGGGGCATCCGCTGCTGGGTGCGGCGGTGGGCCTGGCCGACTCGGATGGGGTGTTGTTGACCGGTCGTTTGTCGCTCGCGTCGCACTCGTGGCTGGGTGATCACGTGGTGGCCGGTACGGCGCTGTTCGCCGGCACCGGGTTCCTGGAGCTGGCGATCCGGGCGGCGGATCAGGTCGGCTGCGACCGGGTGGAGGAACTCACCCTGGCCGCCCCGCTGGTGCTCGGTACGGACGATGCCGTCGCCGTCCAGGTGGTGGTGAGCGCATCCGACGAGACAGGCCGCAGGAACCTGGCGATCTACGCCCGGTCGGCTGACGCGCCGGACCAGCCCTGGGTGCGGCACGCGACCGGTGTTCTCACCACGGGTGCTTCGCCTGCCGAGCCGTTCGATGTGGCGGTGTGGCCGCCGGCCGGCGCGTCCGTGATCGAGCTGGACGGGCTGTATGAGGAGCTGGCGGAGGAGGGCTTGGGGTACG
>NZ_JBEXGU010000240.1:0-10647 GCF_040607515.1 Streptosporangium sp. NPDC005286
CCCGGTGCCGATCGGCACCGGGCCACCGTCTGTCAGCCCTTGTCGGCCTGCGGGGGTTGGCCTACAGGGTGAGGCCGACGATCACAGGGTCGTGGTCGGAGGCGCGGAAGGCGTCGGGCTTGTACAGGCCCGGCGGGTTGTACTCGAGGTTGTAGTCGTAGATCCGGCTCTCATCGGAGTTGATGTGCCAGATCGTCGCGCTGGTTACCCGCTTGAGCAGGTCCTTCCCGACCAGGGCGTGGTCCAGCTCGCCGAGCTGGCCCTCGTACAGGTAGCTGTAGCGCAGCGGCTCGGGGACGAACCTCTTGGTCGTGCTGCTGAGGCCACCGGCCTCCAGGACGTCCATCGGGTCCTCCTCGCCGTAGGCGTTGAGGTCGCCGAGCACCATCGGGTTGGTCAGCTTCAGGTCCCTGATCAGACCCAGCGTGGCCTGTGCCTGGCGTACGCGCTCGCCGTTGTAGCAGCTCTGCCCGTCGCCCTGGTCGGCGTCGGGGCCCACGGCCTCCTCGTCGCAGCCCTTGGACTTGTAGTGGTTGACCAGCACGGTGAAGGACTTACCGCCCTGGACCCGGCGGAAGGTCTGGATCAGCGGGGGCCGCCGGAAGACCGGGTCGGTGGAGGACTGCGCCGCGCCCACCAGCTGGATCCTGGCCGGCTTGTAGATCATCGCCACCTGGATCACGTCGGTGCCCGGGTAGGGGTGGCTGAGCGCCGCGTAGGTACCCGCGCCGACCTCGGCGTTGAGCGCGTCGACCAGGGCCTGAATCGCGGTCTGGCCGTTGTTCTGGATCTCCATGAGGCCGACGACGTCGGCGTTGACCCCCTTGAGCGCGGCGACCAGCTTGGTGAGCTGGCGCTTCTGCTCCTCAGGACTGCTCGCGCCACGCGAGCGGAGGGTGGTGAACCAGTTGAGTGCGTTGAAGCTGGCCACCTTGACGTTGCCGATGACCGGGAACGGGACGGGCAGGCGCGGGTTGAGCGGCAGGAAGTTGAGCGGCTTGGTCGGCTGGAGCCGGTACTTGCCGAAGCCGTACCCCATGACGCCGGTGACGCCGAAGGCGGTGTCCCCCAGGCGGAGGCGCCGGTCGGCATAGGGGATCGTCGGCGGGTTCTCCACCGTGGAGGCGTCGTCCACCAGCAGGCTACGCCGCGCGTTCTTGGCCGTGGTCACACCCGGCCGGTCGGTCGGCTGGAAGATGCGTCCCTCGGAGGAGACGGTGATCTCGCCGTACCGGCCCAGGTTGTAGTGGTCGCTGAGGGTGAGCGGCTCGGGGAAGGTGACGAGCATGTTCTCGACGGACTCGAAGGTCGTGCCCTCGGCGCGGGGCAGGCTCTGCTTGGCGGGCGCGATGGTGCCCGTGCCGCAGACGTCCACCGCGGTGACCGGTGACAGCTCGGTCCAGCCGTTGAACTCCACGACCCTGCCGGTGACCAGGACCCTGTCGCCGACCTTGACGTCCTTGAAGGAGCTGCGGGCGAAGGCGAACAGGCCCTCGGAGGTGGCCGGGTCGGCGTCCGGGGTCGGGTCCTGGAAGAAGAACCCGCTGAGCTGGCTCGTCTCCTGGAAGTCGGCGGTCACGATGCCCTCGACGCGGACGACCTGGCCGGCCAGCGGGCTGACGTCACCGCTGCCCTGCACCTGGGCGATCTGGTGGGTGACCGGGACCTCACACGGCTCCCCCGTCGGGGTGGGGGTCGGCGTGGGCTCCACCGTGGGCTCCACGGTCGGGGTGGGGGTCGGGGTCGGCGTGGGCGTGGGCTCGACGTCGCCGCACGGCGCGGCGTCGGTGGCCCGGTTGCGCGGCGCGGGGGCCGCGGCCTCCACGTCGGCACCGTTGTCGTCGGTGTCGGCGCAGCCGTGGTCCTTGCGCAGCCCCGCCGTGGTGACCGAGAGCCCGGGGGCCGCGGTGCCCTCGAAGTAGTTGGCGGTGCCGTAGCCGATCAGGTCGGCGATCAGCGCCGTCTGCTCCGGGGCGCACGGGACCGAGCCGCCGTTGCACGCCAGGCCCTGGGCCGAGCGGACAAGGGCCACCTTGCCCGCGGAGCCGCTCAGGTTGATCGTCCCGGTGCCGTCCGGGGCGGGCAGCGGTGAACCGTTGGCGCCGCCGGCCAGCTGGAGGAGATGGTACTGACCTGGCGCGAGCGTACCCGCCAGGGGGACGACCGGGTTGGCGGCGAAGTTTCCGGTGCCGGTGGCGCTGGCGTACTGGACGGACCAGCCGTCCAGTACCACGGGTGCGGCGCTGCGGTTGAACAGCTCGACATAGTCGTTGGTGAGTGGCGCGCCGGTGCTACCGCCACCACCGTAGACCTGGCTGATGACGACGGTGCCCGGCTCCGCCAGGGCCGGGGATGAGACGAGGGTCGCGACGCCGGTGGCGGCGAGGCCGACGGTCACGAGGGCGGCGAACGCCCGGGATAAAGCACGCATGACCGGGAGCGTAGAGCTGGATGGATTCCAGGACATCAACCCGTAAGTGGATATAAGGCGAATTCAAGAATCTTGACACTTCATGTCTATCCAGCCCGGTCAGATATGGCTTTCCTTGACCTAGAAGTCGCTTGCCTTGGCGCCTGCGGGTATCACTGCGGTTATGAGAACTCTGGACATGGGTTGGGACACCTGCGCCGCCTCCCTGGAGTGCGCCGGATCCGCGCGGCAGCCCTACGGGCGCTGCCTGGCCCATCTGGACGCCACCGAACTCGACGAGGTCGTCCGCGGCCTCTCCCCCGGTTCCGCGATCGACCTGCGGGCCACCGTCGTCGGCCAGGACCTGCTGGAGCGGATCCTCTCCGCGACCCGCGGGCGCCTGGGCCGGGCTCGGTTCGACTGGGCGACCTTTCCCGAGAGCGTGCGGTTCTGCGACATCGTGTTCGGCGGGGACGTCTCCTTCGACCACGCGCGTTTCCAGCGCCTCGCCTCGTTCTTCAACGCCAGGTTCGCCCGCAACGTCTCCTTCAGGGAGGTCAGGTTCGATCGGGAACTCTCCCTGCACGGTGTCGCCATCGCCGGGCACGCGGCCTTCGACCGGGTGTCCATCGACGGCGACGCACTGTTCGGAGGAGCGCTTTTCGACCGGACCGCGTCCTTCGAGCAGGCCGACTTCCATGGTTTCGTCACCTTCGACGGCACCGGATTCACCGGCGACGCGACCCTGAGGGGCTGCAGGTTCCGCCGTACCGTGTCGTTTCGCAAGACGAGCTTCGGTGGGCTGGCCGGGTTCGACGGGGCCCGTTTCTCGGCGGGCGGCTACCTGGCCCCGATCTCGGTCGGCCGCCACCTGACCCTCGCCGGGGCCTGGGCGGGCAAGGGTCTTGACGTGACCACCGGCGGATGCTCGGTGGACCTGCGGCGGCTGGAGGTGGGCGGGCGGCTGACCGTCCGGCTCGACAACGCGCGGGCCGACCTGGAGGGAGCGACCCTGCGTGGCCCGGCCACGGTGCGGGGCCGGGACGGCGCCCGGGTGACCTCGCTGCACGAGGTGGACGCCGAGCAGCTGGAACTCTCCGACCTGGACCTCAGCACCTGCCTCTTCACCGGAATGCGCCACCCCGAGGGTCTCCGGCTGAGCGGCTGCGCGCTCGCCGTCGTCCCGCGCAGGCCATGGCCCCGGCTGCGCTGGTGGCCCCTGCGGCGCGCCCCGGACCACGGCTGAGACGCCCCCACGGGATCCGAACGTGTGCCGGCTCCGGGTCTTCTCAGGGTGGTCCCCGATGCGGAGTCCCGGACGGGCGACCAGGATGGGAGACCCGTACCCTGAACGGGGATCGGGCCGCTGGAGAGCATCTGGAGAGCACCATGGCAGGCAGCGGGGTCATCGACGACTACGTGACCGGGCTCAGCCGCGCTCTCCGAGGTCCCAGGGGACCCAGGCTTGACATGATCACCGAGGCCCGCGACAGCCTGCTCGACACCGCCGAGGCGCTGGAGGGCGACGGCCTGGGGCGCGAGGAGGCCGAGCGGACCGCGGTCGAGGAGTTCGGGACGATCGGTGAGATCGCGCCGGGCTACCAGGAGGAGCTGTTCATCGCGGCGGGCCGCAGGCTGGCCACCGTGCTGTTCATCACCGTGCCGCTCACCACGGTCATGTGGAGCGTGATCTGGAAGATCTTTCCTGCCGCTCCGACGGTGTACGAGACCAGGCCCGACTGGTTCGTCCCGGTCGCCCGAGGGCTGGACATCCTTCAGATGCTGATCGGCGTGCTCGGCGGGGTCGCGCTGTTCGCGCTGGGCCGGGGGCTGCGCAGGATCAGGCAGCCGCGGCTCGTCACCCGGTTCCTGGGCCTGCTCGTCTGGGCGATGCTGCCGGTCCTGCTCGCGCTGACCGGGGCACTGATGTTCGGCTCCAACGGGCCGGCCGACTTCGGCGACTACCCACCGGGGGCCGGCGTGGCGCTGGTGAGCTTCCTGTTCTGGGGCCTGCAGCTCTACGGCGCCTTCAAATGCCTGAGCCTCACCCGCCGCGGCCCCGTCCCCGCCTGCGCATAGTCCCCGCCCCCGCCGGGGGTCAGCGGGTGGTCCGCGGCTCCAGGACACTGCCGATGGCTCCGGCGAACCGCTGCCAGGCGGAGCGCTCGCCGGCGAGGGCCGTGCGCCCTGAGGAGGTCAGCCGGTAGGTGCGCCGCTTGCGCCCGCCCACCGTGGCCCACTCGCTGGCCAGGTATCCCGCCTGCTCCAGCCGGCGCAGCGCCGGGTAGACCGTGCCCGTCGGCACGTTCAGCGCGCCGCCGCTGCGCGCCTGGAGCGCCTCGATGATCGCGTAGCCGTGCAGCGGTTCGTGCTCCAGCACGGAGAGCAGCAGGGCGTCCATGTGGCCGCGGAGCGCGTCGGTGTTCACGCGATCGCCTCCACGGGCCGGGCGGATCCCTCGTCGCCGCCCCCGGCGGCCCGTTCGCTTCGCTCACTCACGTCGTCAGCCTACCTTTCGCATAGGCATGCTACATATAGGCGTCCTACATGTAGAGTGCCTATAGGTAGACAGACATAACAATGGAGGTGAGAGTGTGGACGTGCTCGACCTGGCCCGGATGCAGTTCGCCGTGACGGGAAGTCTTCACTTCCTGTTCGTCGTGCTGACCCTGGGCCTGGCCCCCCTGATCGCGATCATGCACACCCGCTACGCCATCACCGGCAGGCCGGTCCACGAGCGGGCGACCCGCTTCTGGGGCCAGATCTATGTGATCAACTACGCGCTCGGCATCCTCACCGGGCTGGTGATGGAGTTCCAGTTCGGCATGAACTGGAGTGGTCTCTCGCACTACGCCGGCGATGTCTTCGGGGCACCGCTCGCGATCGAGACGCTCGGCGCGTTCTTCCTGGAGTCCACCTTCCTGGGTCTGTGGATCTTCGGCTGGCACCGGCTGCCCAAATGGCTCCATCTGGCGTGCATCTGGGTGGTAACGCTGACCGCCTATGTCTCCGCCCTCTGGATCATGGTGGCCAACTCGTTCCTGCAGAACCCCGCCGGGGCCGTGGAGCGGGACGGCCACCTGGTGCTGACCGACTTCGGCGCGCTGCTCACCAACCCGATGCTGACCATGGCGCTGCCGCACGTGCTCGGCGCGGGCCTGTGGACCGGTGGTTTCGTGATGCTGGGGGCCAGCGCGTACCAGCTGTTCAGGCGCACCGCCGAGCGGGAGTTCTTCACGAGCTCGCTCCGTACCGGAGTGATCGTCTCGCTGGTCGGCTCACTGATCACGGTCGGTTTCGGCTACGTGCAGTTCGACCCGATCTCCCAGTTCCAGCCGGACAAGTTCGACGGCGCCCTGGCCGGCACCGGACTCGGCTTCATGATCATGATTGGTCAGCTGTTCCAGGCCCTCATCATGTTCGTGCTGGCGCCGACCGTGTATTGGCTGCCGCGCTGGCGCTGGGCGCACCCCCTGCTGATGGCGATGACCCCGCTGCCCTTCCTGGCGGCGATCCTCGGCTGGCTGACCAGGGAGTCGGGGCGGCAGCCCTGGATGATCAATGGCAGGCTCACCGTCGCCGACGCCATGTCCCCCGGGCTGACCTCGGGGATGGTCACCGTCTCGCTCATCGCCTTCGGCGGCGTGCTCGGCCTGCTCGCGCTCGTCGACTACCTGCTGATCGCCCGTACCGTACGGCGCGGGCCCGCCGCCGCCACCCTCGGCGCGAGCGCCCCCGCCGACCCCAACGAGCGCGCGCACGCGCTCAGCTACTAGGGAGCCGATCGTGGACATCCTCTGGCTGGGCGTGTTCGCCCTCCTGCTGATCGGCTACTTCGCCCTGGAGGGCTTCGACATCGGGGTGGGCATGCTGCTGCCCGTGCTCGGCAGGACGCAACGGGACAGGGACGAGATCGTCACCGCCATGGCGCCGTTCGTCCTGGCGGGCGAGGTGTGGCTGGTGGCCGTGGCGGGCGTGCTGTTCGGCGCCTTCCCCGCGATCGAGGGAGAGGTGCTGTTCGGCCTCTACCCGCTGGTGGTGCTGCTGCTGGTGTCGTGGATCCTGCGCGACGCCGGGCTCTGGTTCCGCCGCCGTGCCGACGGGAGCGCATGGCGTACGACCTGGGACTGGGCGATCTGTGCCGGCTCCTGCGGCCTGGCACTGAGCTGGGGCATGGCACTGGTCGCGCTGGCCGGCGGCCTGTCGGGACCGACGATCAGCCTGCTCGGGCTGGCGGGCGCCCTGGTGATGGCCGCGCTGTTCGCCCTGCACGGCTGGACGTTCCTCTCCTGGCGGCTGCCCGAGCGGATGACCGGGGCGCGCCGCACCGGGTGGGCGCTCCTGGGCTCGGCGTGCGCCGCGGCCGCGCCCGTCGCGGCGCTGCTCGCCGTGCTCGCCCCCTGGCTTCTGGACCATATGGCACCCGCCGGTACGTTAAGTGTGCTGAGTGTCATGATTCTGCCGTTCGCACCGATCATGGTGGGTGCGCAAGTATGGGTGTGGCGGGCGTTCGGCCCCGGGCGTGCCGCCGGTCGGGTTCCGTCGTTCTTCTGAGGTCTCTAGGGTTGGCATGCACAAGGATCTGGTACGGCTGGCGTTGGGTGAGCGGGCCGTCCGCCGTCATCTGGCCGTGTGCCTGGCCGCCGCCGTCCTGGCCGGGTTGCTCATCCTCCTCCAGGCTGAACTGCTCGCCGGGGTGCTGTCCGGGCGGTTCGCGGCCCCGGCCCTGATCCTGCTGGCCCTGGTCGTCGGCGCCCGGGGGCTGCTCACCCTGGTGCAGGGAACGGCCGCCGGGCGGATGAGCAGCGGGGTGAAGTCCACCCTGCGCCACCGCCTGCTGGCGCGGCTGCAGGAAGCCGGCCCCGCCAGGCCGGCCTCGGTGCGGTCGGGAGAGCTGGTGACGCTGACCGGCCGCGGTCTGGACGCCCTCGACCCCTATCTGTCGGGCTACCTGCCCGCGGTGGCGGTCGCGGGCGTCGTGCCGATCGCGGTGCTCGTCCGGCTTTTCACCGCCGACCTGGCCAGCGCGGTGATCGTGCTGGTCACGCTGCCGCTCATCCCGATCTTCGGGGCGCTGGTCGGCATGCACACCAAGGCCGTCACCGAACGCCAGTGGAGGGCCCTGTCCCGCCTCGGCGGGCACTTCCTGGACGTGGTCCGGGGCCTTCCCACGCTGCGCGCCTTCGGCCGGGCCCGCTACCAGGCCGAGGTGATCCAGCAGGTGGCCGACGCCCACCGGGTCGCGACGATGCGCACGCTGCGGGTGGCCTTCCTGTCCTCGCTGGTGCTGGAGCTGGCCGCGTCGCTCTCACTGGCCCTGGTCGCCGTGCCGGTGGGCCTGCGGCTGCTGTCGGGCTCCCTTGACCTGTCGACCGCGCTGCTGGTCCTGCTCCTGGCGCCCGAGGCGTACCTGCCGCTGCGCAACATGGGCAGCAGGTTCCACGCGGCGATGGAGGGCGTCGCCGCCGCCGACGAGGCGTTCGCCGTGCTCGACGGCCACGCGGAGGCTCCGCGTGGCGCACCCGCCGCCGGGCACCCGGGCCCCGGAGCGACGACGGCGCCGGAGATCCGGCTGGAGCATGTCACGGTGCGCTACCCGGGCCGTGCGGAGGCCGCGCTGGAGGACGTGTCACTGGTGATCGCCCCCGGCGAGCGAGTGGCCCTGGTCGGCGAGAGCGGCGCGGGCAAGAGCACCCTGCTCCACCTGCTGCTCGGCTTCGTCACCCCTGCCGAGGGCCGGGTGCTCGTCGACGGCACCGAGATCGGCGACCACGACCCCTGGCGGGCGCGCCTGGCGTTCGTACCCCAGCGCCCGCACCTCTTCGCCACCTCGGTGGCCGACAACATCAGGCTCGGCGCCCCCGGCGCGACGATCGACGAGGTCAGGGCCGCGGCACGGGCAGCGCAGGCGGAGGAGTTCATCCTGGCGCTGCCCGAGGGCTACGACACGGTGCTCGGCGAGCGCGGGACGAACCTGTCGGCCGGGCAGCGGCAGCGGGTCGCGCTCGCCCGCGCGTTCTGCCGCCCAGGAGCCGGACTGCTCCTGCTGGACGAGCCGACCGCGCGGCTCGACGGCCGCAGCGAGAGCGCGGTCGTCAGCGCGACCCGCGACCTCGCCGAGGGCCGCACCGCCGTGATCGTCGCCCACCGGCCCGCGATGATCGAGCTGGCCGACCGGGTGATCCGGATCGCCGACGGCCGCGTGGTGGCCGGGACGCGAGAGGAGATCGCCTCCCCATGACCGATGTCAACGAGGTCCCGGCAGGCAGGACGCGCGGGCGGATGACCCTTGCCGTGGCGGCGGGGGCGGCGGCCGAGCTGGCCGGGCTCGGGCTGATCGGGTCCGCCGGGTGGCTCATCACCAGGGCCGCCGAACAGCCGCCGCTGGCGGCACTGAGCGTGGCGATCGTCGGGGTCAGGGCGTTCGCGACGACCAAGGGGGTCTTCCGGTACGGGGAGCGGCTGGCCGGACACGACGTGGCGCTGCGAGCCCAGGCGACGACCAGGGAGCGGCTCTACCAGGCGCTCATCCCCGCACGACCGCTGAACCAGCGGGGGGCCGACCTGCTCAGCCGCATGGTCGACGACACCGACGCGGTGCAGGACCTGCTCGTACGATGCCTGCTTCCCGCCGCCGCGGCGCTGATCACCGGTGTGGCCGCGATGGTGATCGGGCTGTTCCTGCTCCCGGCCGCGGCGCTGGTGCTGCTGGCCGGGCTGCTGGTGGCCGGGGTACTGATCCCCGCGGGCACGGCCACCGCCGCACGGCGCTGGTCGGCGCGGATCGCCCCCGCACGGGCCGACCTGGCGGCCCGGGTCGCCGACCTGGTGCACGGCGCGGCCGACCTGGCCGCCTACGGGGCGAACGAGCGGGCTCTGGCCGCCGCCGCCGAGGCCGACACCCGGCTGGCGGCGCTGGAGCGCCGGCAGGCACGGGCGAACGCGGTGGCCTCCGCCCTGGGCGTGCTCACCCAGGGCCTGACCGTGGCGGCGATCGTCCTGGTGGCGCAGAACTCCGGGGCGGGCTCCGTGGCCACCGCGGTGCTCGCGCTGACCTCGCTGGTCTCCTTCGAGCCGGTGCTGCCGATGGCCTCGGCCGCCGAGCGGCTGACCGGGGTGCTCGCCGCCCTGCGCCGCCTGCGGGAGGTCGGCGCGACCGCTCCGGCGGTGGCGGAGCCGGCCACCGCGGTCGAGGTGCCCGCCGGGGCGCCGACCATTGAGATCAAGGACCTGGTGGTCCGGCACGGCGTCGGCCGCGCCCCCGCGCTGGACGGGGTCAGCCTCACCCTCACTCCCGGCAGGCGGGTCGCCCTGGTCGGCCCCAGCGGTGCCGGCAAGAGCACCCTGCTGTCCGCCCTGATGCGCCTGGTCGAGCCCGAGTCGGGGACGATCAGGGTCAGCGGGGTGGACGTCCGGGAACTGGCGTCCGACGACGTCCGGCGGGTGATGACCGGGCTGACGCAGGACCCGTACGTGTTCCAGGCCTCGGTACGGGACAACCTGCGACTGGCGGGCCCCGAGGCCTCGGACGAGGAGCTCACCGAGGCCCTGCGGCGGGCGCGCCTGGAACGCTGGGTGGAGCGGACCGGCTGGGACGCCGTCCTCGGGGAGGACGGGCGGACGGTGTCCGGTGGGCAGCTGCAGCGGCTGGCACTGGCCCGGGCGCTGCTGAACGACCCTCCGGTGCTGCTGCTGGACGAGCCCGCCGAGGCACTGGACGAGACGACGGCGGACGCGCTCATGGCCGACCTGCTGGACGCCACCCACGGCCACACGACGCTGCTCGTCACCCACCGCCTGCGCGGGCTGGAGCGGGTGGACGAGATCGTCGTGCTGGAGAACGGCTCGGTGACGCAGCGGGGCAGCCACCAGGAGCTGGTCTCCTCCCCCGGCTACTACCGCGACCTGTGGCACTCCGAGGCGCTGACCGCCTGCCGGTGACGCCTTAGTCACCTGCACACCGTCCCGATCGTCTCCGGCCGGGGGCGAAACAAGTGATCTTGGCCGAATGGACGAACAACTCACCGCTATTAGGAAAACCGGACGAATTCCGCCACCCCCAACCTGTCATACCGTCGCGGTAACCACGCATCGGAGGGCTGGCACGTGTCCGTTGAGCTCCACCACCGCGCCGTCGTCGCGGATACCCACAACGACCTGCTGATGGCCGTCACCGCCAGGCCGCCTGCCCGGTGGGCGTCGTTCTTCCGCGAGCGCTGGCTGCCGCAGCTGCGTGA
>NZ_JBEXGU010000241.1:0-10397 GCF_040607515.1 Streptosporangium sp. NPDC005286
TCCGCGGGGGCGGGGGCCGGCCGGGGCCCGGCAGGCCGCGCCCCCGGGTGGGGCGGCCTGCGCTCCGGGAAGGGGTGGGTCATCGCTGTCTCCTCGGATCGAACGTGGAGACGGCGGCGAGCTGCTCGAACAGCCGCCGCTCCTCCTCCGACAGCCGGGCCGGAACCATGATCCGCACCTCGGCGTACAGATCACCCGCCTTGTTCCGGGGACTGGGCATCCCCCGGCCGCGCAGCCGCAGCCGCTTGCCGCTGGAGGTGCCCGCCGGCACCTTGACCTTGGCCTCGCCCGCGGGGGTGTCGACCGCGACGGAGGCGCCGAGCGCCGCCTCCCACGGGGTGACCTGGAGCAGGACGTGGATGTCTCGCCCCTCGACCCGGTACCGGGGGTGCGGCGCGATCCTGACGATCAGGTAGAGGTCGCCCGCGGGTGCCCCGTCGCCGCCCCTTCCACCCTGCCCGGCCAGCCTGATGCGCTGCCCGTCGGAGACGCCCGCGGGAATCTCGATCTGCAGCCTGCGCGAGCCGACGGTGATCGAGCGGCGGCCGCCCCGGTAGGCCTCCTCGACGGTCAGCTCGATCTCGGCCTCCTGGTCGGCGCCGGGGATCGGCCCCCAGCCTCCACCGGCCCTGCCTCCCCGCGCTCCCCGTCCGGAGAACAGCCCTTCGAGAAGGTCGTCGAGGTCGATCCCCTCCCCGAAGCCGGCCTGCTCTCCGGCCCTGCCCCAGCCGGCACGGCCCGCCCCCGCCCCCGCGCCGGCACGCGCACGGCGGCCTTGGGCGCGCGCCCACGTCTCGGGGTCCACGTCCTCGGGCACCTGGCGGAAGTTCGGCCCGAACGCGTCATAGCGGCGCCGGGTCGCGGGGTCGGACAGCACGCTGTAGGCCTCGGAGACCTCCTTGAAGCGGTCCTCGGCGGCCGGGTCCTTGTTGACGTCGGGGTGGTTGACCCGCGCCAGCTTGCGGTAGGCGCGCTGGATCTCCTCCTGGCTCGCGCCCCTCTGCACTCCGAGGATCTCGTAGAAGTCGCGGTCGGGGGGCATCATTCCCCCTTGGCCACCACGACCAGCGCGGGCCGTAGCTGTTGCTCGCCGTCCCCGTAGCCGGGCCGCACCACCTGCAGGACCGTGCCGTCGGGCACGCCCTCCTGCGGGAGCACGGCCACCGCCTCGTGCCTGGCCGGGTCGAACGTGGCGCCGGCGTCGTCGCGGCGTGGGTAGCCGAGGCGGGAGAGCACCTCCTGCGCCTGGTCCCTGATCGCCCGCATCCCGTCGACGATGGAGGCGGGGTCGGTCTCCGCGTGCTCCAGCGCGCGGTCCAGGTTGTCCAGCACGGGCAGCCACTCGGCGGCGGCCCGTGCCCGCTCCTCCTCCCGCATCCGCCCGGTGTCCCTGCTGACGCGCTTGCGCAGGTTGTCGAGGTCGGCGAGGGCGCGCCGCCAGCGGTCCTGCAGATCGGTCACCAGGGCCTGGAGCTCCTCGACCCGGGCCTGGAGATCGGCCGGGGCGGCCCCTGCCTCCCCGCGCGCCTCCTGGGCATGCTGCTCTTGACCATGCGCCTCCTTGCCGCGCGTCCCTCGCGCATGGGCCTTCCTACCGTGTTCCTCCTGGCCGCCGTGCCCGCCCTGGGCCCGCGGCTCCTGGCCACGCGGATCCGGCTCATGACCGGGGACGTGGCCGCCCTGCCCGGCTGCCTCACTCATCGGTCGTGAACTCCGCGTCGATGACGTCGTCGTCCCTGCCGCCACCCGCCTGGCCGCCCGGAGCCCCGGACGCGCCCTCCCCCGGGGCGCCCGGGCCGGAAGCACCGGAGGCCGACGCGCCGAGGCTGTGGTAGACCTGCTGGAGCTCGGCGGTGAGCGAGCGGACCCGGTCGAGCGGGGCCTCCTGCTTGATCGCCTCGCGGGCGTCGTTCACCAGCATCTCGCCCCGCGCCTTCTCATGGACGGGCACCGACTCACCCAGCTCGGCCAGGCGGTGCTCCACCTGGTAGGCGGCGCTGTCGAGCTCGTTGCGCGCGTCGATGACCTGCCGCATCCGCTGGTCCTCCTCGCGGTGCCGCTCGGCCTCGGCGACCATCCGCTCGACCTCGCCGGTGTCCAGGTTCGAGCTCTCACTGATCGTGATGCGCTGCTCGGCGCCGGTGTCCTTGTCCTTGGCGGAGACGTTCAGGATCCCGTTGGCGTCGATGTCGAAGGTCACATCGACCTGCGGCACGCCGCGCGGAGCGGGCCTGATGTTCTCCAGCCGGAACCGGCCGAGGGAACGGTTGTCGGCGGCGCGCTCGCGCTCGCCCTGCAGCACCGCGACGTCCACGGCGGTCTGGTTGTCCTCCGCGGTGCTGAACACCTCGGACCGGCGGGCCGGAATGGTGGTGTTGCGCTCGATGACCTTCGTCATGACCCCGCCGAGCGTCTCGATGCCGAGGGAGAGCGGCGTCACGTCCAGCAGCACGACGTCCTTCAGCTCGCCCTTGATGACGGCGGCCTGGACCGCCGCGCCCAGCGCCACGACCTCGTCGGGGTTGACCGTCATGTTCGGATCCTTGCCACCCGTCATGCGGCGTACCAGGGTCTGCACCGCGGGCATCCTGGTCGAGCCGCCCACCAGGATCACCTCGTCGATGTCGTCGGCGGTGAGCTTGGCGTCGGCCATGGCCTGCTGGATGGGGGGCTTGCACCGTTCGAGCAGGTCGGCGGTGATCTCCTCGAAGGTAGAGCGCCGCAGCGTGGCGTTCAGGTGTTTGGGGCCCGAGGCGTCCGCCGTGATGAAGGGCAGGCTGACCTGCGTCTGGCTGACCGCCGACAGCTCGACCTTGGCCTTCTCCGCGGCCTCGAAGAGCCGCTGCAGGGCCTGGGGATCCTGGCGCAGGTCGATGCCGTTGTCCCGCTGGAACTCGTCGGCGAGGTGGTCGACGATGCGCCGGTCGAAGTCGTCACCGCCCAGATGGGTGTCGCCCGCGGTCGCCCGTACCTCGACGACACCGTCGCCGATGGCGAGGATGCTGACGTCGAAGGTGCCGCCGCCCAGGTCGAAGACGAGCACGGTCTCGTTCTCCTTGCGGTCGAGGCCGTAGGCGAGAGCCGCCGCGGTCGGCTCGTTGACGATCCGCAGGACCTCCAGGCCGGCGATCTTCCCCGCGTCCTTGGTGGCCTGGCGCTGGGAGTCGTTGAAGTACGCGGGCACGGTGATGACCGCCTCGGTGATCTTCTCCCCCAGGAATTTCGAGGCGTCGTCCACCAGCTTGCGCAGCACGGCCGCGGCGATCTCCTCCGGCGCGTACAGCTTCTCGTGGATCTTGAAGCGGACGGCACCGTCCGGACCTGGGACGACGTCGAACGAGACGGCGTTCATCTCGCTGGTGACCTCGTCGTAGCGGCGGCCGATGAAGCGCTTGGCCGAGTAGATCGTTCCCTTGGGGTTCAGGATCGCCTGGCGGCGGGCAAGCTGCCCGACCAGGCGCTCACCGTTCTCGGTGAACGCCACGACCGACGGCGTCGTCCGCACCCCCTCGGCGTTGGGGATCACCGTGGGCTTGTCGCCCTCCATCGTGGCGATCACCGAGTTGGTGGTGCCGAGGTCGATTCCAACTGTTTTAGGCATGCTGATCTCCTGTGCGACATGACGGGAACGACACTCGCCGGACGGCATCGCCGCCCCGGTCCTCGGGCCTGATCACTTCACGCCCCGGTGAGGCCGGTGATCCAGGTGGCGGGCACGGCACGGCGGTGCGGGCCCTGCTCAGGGAGCGCCGATCAGATCTGCTGTGGCATCTGCGGGGGCATGCCCACGTTGAGCAGCCTGCGCGCCTCGGCCGCGTACGGGGTCTCGACCAGCACCTCGTAGCGGTCGGCGACGATCGAGCTCGACGAAAGAAAATCACGCTTGCCCCCGGTGAGCGCGTGGCCGATCAGCCCGAAGATCGCGCCGGCCACGGCACCCCAGATCAGGCCCCACAGGACCAGGACGAAGGGGAAGCGGCCCGGAGTGAAGATCGCGAAGAACAGGCCGATCAGCAGGCCGAACCAGGCACCGGCACCGGCTCCCATCCACGCGGCGCGAAGGTAGGTCAGCCGCCCGAGCACCCTCTCGACGAGCCGGAGTCCGACTCCGACGATCAGGGTGTGCTCGACCGGGAACTTCTGGTCGGAGAGCTGGTCCACGGCACGCTGGGCCTCGGCGTAGGTGCCGAAACCCGCCACCGCCTCATGGGCCTTCAAGGTGACATCCGATGGCATGGCACTTCCCTTCAACGGGTACCCGCGAAGTGGATCCTTACCCGCTCACCGTGCCTCTGGGGACGGTGCCCCCACATCCCCAGATCTGACAGTCATCTCCTTCGTACCCCGCCCCGCCACCCTGTTGGCCACCCCGCCTCACCGTCGTCTCCGACCCCCGCGCCGTTGCGGTCAGTCAGGTCCCAGACCGTGCCGGAAGGCATACGTCACGGCCTGGGCGCGGTCGCGCAGTCCCGCCTTGGCGAAGAGGTTGTTGATGTGGGTCTTGACCGTCGCCTCGGAGACGAACAGCTCTCCGGCGATCTCCGCGTTCGAGCGGCCCGCCGCTATCAGTCGCAGCACCTCGCTCTCCCGGCGGGTGAGCCCGTCGGGCAGGTCCGGCGCGCGGCGGTTCACGGTCACCGCCTCGGCCAGCCGCCGCTGGATACCGGGGTCGAACTGGGCCTGCCCCTCGACCACGGTCGCGATGGCCGAGGCCAGGGACTCGGCGTCGGTGTCCTTGGTCAGATAGCCCCGCGCCCCGGCGCCCAGCGCGGCGAAGACCGACTCGTCGTCGGAGTACGTCGTCAGGACCACCACATGGACCTCCGGGTGAGCCTCCCTGATCCTGCGGGTCGCCTCCACCCCGTCCATGCGGGGCATCCGCAGGTCCATCAGGACCACGTCGGGCCTGAGCTCGCCGACGAGCCGGACCGCCTCCCCGCCGTCGGCCGCCGCGCCGGCGACCTCGATGCCGGGCAGCAGCCCCAGCAGCAGCACCAGCCCCTCGCGCACCACCGTCTGGTCGTCGGCCACCAGCACCCGCACGGTCACCTCGGCACCCCCGCGTCCCTCGAACCCGCTCGCGCTCCCCGGCACCTCTCCCGCCGGGGCGGGACCGGATCGCGGTCGCGCGCCGCCTCCCCCGCATCCGCCCCGGCACCGGCACCGGCACCGGCACCGGCGTGAGTCGTCCACGGCGCGGTGCCCGCCCCCGCGGCGGCGCCGCGCCGTGGGCGACTCACGCCGGGACCCGCAAGAGGACCCTGAAGCCCTCCGTACCCGGCCTCGCGGCCAGCGACCCGCCGATCAGCTCGGCCCGCTCGCGCATCCCCACCAGCCCGTATCCTCCTCCCAACGGCGCCAGCCGGCCCGGCCGGCCACCGGTGTCGCACACCTCCAGCTCACACCAGCCCTCGACGCGGCGCAGCGCCACCGAGACCGCGGCGCCCGGCGCGTGCTTGCGCACGTTCGTCAACGCCTCCTGAGCGGTCCTGGCCACCGCCAGCCGGGCTCCGGCCTTCAACGAGTCGAGGTTCCCGGTGACCGAGACCGTGCAGGACGCCCCGGTCACCGACCGGAACTCCACAGCCAGCCGCTCCAGCCGCTCGGCCAGCGGCAGTTCCTCGCCACGCAGCGCGTCGAGCGCCCGGCGGGTCTCCTCCAGCCCGGTCCGCGCCAGCCGCACCGCCCGCTCGACCCGGTCGAGCGCCGCCGCCGGATCGTCGCCCCGCTCCAGCAGCAGCCGCGCCCCCTCCAGATGGACGATCTGCGCCGACTGCGAGTGAGCCAGGATGTCGTGGACCTCCCTGGCCAGCCGCGCCCGCTCAGCGAGCACGGCCTCGCCCGCCCGCGCCTCGGCGAGTGCCGCTCCGTGCTCCCTGATCGTCTTCACATGTCGCAGCAGGAAGACGAAGACCGCGGAGTAGGCGAGCCCGGCGGTGTTACCCCAGACGGACCCGGAAGGGATGCCCAGGGCGAAGGAGAGCGCCGTCACGCCGACGAGGTCGGCCGTGACCAGCGTCGCCCCCGGCCAGAAACGAGTCTTGAACGGTGCGACGAAGACGACGACGTACAGGAATCCCATCCCGCTGTAGAGGCTGATCGCGTGCAGGGCGAGCCCCCCGGCCAGGGTGAGGGCGAGCAGCGAGACGTTGCGCCGGAGGTCTTCACCGCACAGCGCCCACAGGCAACAGCCCACGGTGAGGGCGCCGATCGGGATCACCGCGAACAGCCCGGGCGGTCCCACCTCGACGGCGGCGGACACCGGGCCGAAGAGCAGGTATCCCACCAGCAGGACGGCGAGAAGCCTGCGCACGGGCGGGCTGCGGAGGATGGCCACGACGACAAGCTACCGGTGCCCGCCGGAAAGGGACCATGGACCTCAGGGTGGAGATGCCTCCACCCGACCGCACGACGGTCCCCTCCCGGGTGGAGGTTGCCGGCTCCACCTCCGGAACCATGCGCCAACACCTGCCGGCAGGTCATCGTCGAGGCCATGTCAGCAATCAGCGTCACTCGTCTCGGGAAGTCGTTCGGCGAGGTACGCGCCGTGGACGATCTGTCCTTCACCGTGGAGCGAGGAACGCTCACGGCCTTTCTCGGCCCCAACGGAGCGGGCAAGACCACCACCCTGCGCATGATCCTCGGCCTGGTCGCGCCCACCGGCGGCACCGCCACGATCGGCGGCACGGCCTACCGTGACCTGGACCGGCCCGTCGCCACGGTCGGCGCGGTACTGGAGTCGACGGCCTTCCACCCCGGGCTGAGCGCCCGCGCGCACCTGGAGGCGCTCCGCCTCGCCGCGGGACTGGATCCCGCGTGCGTGGCGCACGCGCTGGAGCAGGTCGACCTCACCGCCGCGGCCGACCGCAGGGTGCGGGGCTTCTCCCTGGGCATGCGCCAGCGGCTCGCCCTGGCCTCCGCCCTGCTGGGAGACCCGGAGATCCTCATCCTCGACGAGCCCGCCAATGGCCTGGACCCGGCGGGCATGCGCTGGCTGCGGGGCTTCCTGCGGGCCTACACCCACCAGGGCCGCACGGTCCTGGTCTCCACACACGTGCTCGCCGAGATCCGGCAGATCGCCGACCACGTGATCATCCTCACTGCGGGCCGCCTCGCCTGGCAGGGCCCGCTGACCCCGCAGACCGACCTGGAGGAGCTGTACGTGAAGGTGACCGGATGAGCCGCCTGATCCGCGCCGAACTGTTCAAGGCCCGCGCGAGCCGCGTCACCTGGATCCTCGCCGCCCTGGCGCCCCCGCTGTGCGTGCTCTGGGCGGGGCTGATGGTCGCACTGGCGGGGTCGGGTGGCGCGACGGCGCCGCAGATCGAAAACGTCTACAACATGGCCCAGCAGTCCTATGTCTTCGCCCTGATCCTCGGTGTCCTGGGCATGGCCGGGGAGAACCGCCACCAGACGATCACCTGGCAGTTCCTGGTCACCCCTCGGCGGGAGCGGGTGGTGGGGGCGAAGCTGGCCGCGTACGGGATCGTCGGGCTGCTCGTCGGCGCCGTGTCGGCGCTGGTCACGCTGGCGGCGGGCCTGGTCATGCTCGGCCTGGCCGGTCATCCCGTGTGGACCCCCCGGGTGCCGGTGGTACTGCTCGGCTCGGTGCTCAGCGTCGTCCTGTACGGCCTGCTCGGAGTGGGCCTCGGAGCTCTGGTCCGCAACCAGGTCGCGGCGGTGGCGGTGGCGCTGGTCTGGTTCATGTACGCCGACTACCTGCTCACCATGCTCCTGCCCGGCCTGGGCCGGTGGCTGCCGACCGGGGCGGCCCGCGCCCTGGGCGGCATGAACATGCAGGGCGGTGAGCTGCTGCCCGCCTGGGGGGGCGGGCTGCTGTTCGCCGGCTATGTCGTGGTGCTCGTGCTCGCCGCCCGCGCGCTGACGCTCCGCCGCGACATCACCTGACCTCGCCGCACACCGACACCGACACCGACACGGGCACCGGCGCGGGGGCGGGCGTCACGACATGACATCGCGGACGGCGGCGTGGGCCGCGTCACGCATCATGCCGTGCAGCGTCGCGTTGGACTCCCGCTCCGTCCGCACCTCGACGATGCGCAGCCCCTCACCGCGCAGCGCCTTCACCAGCTGGCCCGGCTCGTTCACGAAGGTGTACGGCGTGCCGGTGGCGGCTGCCACGTAGCCCAGGTCCACCCCGTGCGCGGTGCCGAAGATCCGCTCGAAGGGGGCGCGGAGCGTGGCCTGGGGAAGCAGCGAGAAGATCCCGCCGCCGTCGTTGTTCACCACGACCAGACAGAGGTCGGGACGGGGCTCGCGAGGGCTGAGGAGCAGCCCGTTCTGGTCGTGCAGGAAGGTCAGATCGCCCATCAGGGCGTAGGAGGGACCGTTGTGGGCGAGGGCCGCGCCCATCGCGGCCGACACCACGCCGTCGATTCCCGCCGCTCCCCGGTTGGCCAGGATCCGCAGTCCCCGCCGGGAGCGCATCGCCTGGTCGAGGTCGCGGATCGGCATGGAGGAGCCGGAGAACAGCAGGGACCCGTTGGGCAGCGCGTCCACCAGGTCGCGGGCCAGGCGTGGCTCGCTGAGCCCGGTCCCGTCCAGCACGTCGTCGATCGCGGTCCTGGCCGCCGTCTCGGCGCGGCGCCAGGAGTGCAGCCACGTGTCGTCGCCCGCCGGGATCGGGATCTCCACCACCTGGGCGGCCTGGGTGGCCGAGCGGGTCGGGTCGGGCCAGCGGGTCATGTCGGCGGCGACCACGATGTGCTCGTCCGCGTGCCTCAGCCAGTTGAGCAGCGGCCGTGACAGCCCGGGACGGCCCAAGGTGACCACCACGTCCGGCCGGTGCCGGTCGGCGAACTCCGGGGTGCCGAGGAGGAAGTGGTAGGTGGACATCGCGTGGTCGCCGTAGCGGGCGCCGCCGTTGGGCTCCGACAGGACAGGCCACCCGGCCATGCCCGCCGCCGCCACGTATCGGCGCACGTTGGTCGCGCCGTCGCCGACGACGAGCACGCCCCGCCGGGTCGGCGGCAGGTGCAGCGCCACCGACGGGGAGCCCACCCTGGCACGGATCCACGGCCCTGGCGCGTCGCTCTCCAGGGACTCGCACCAGGAGAGGTCGCCGTCGGGGATCAGTGGTTCCCGGAAGGCCACGTTGAGGTGGACCGGGCCCGGGTCGTACGGGCCCAGCGCGCGCTGGTAGGCGCGGCAGGCCAGCGACCGCCAGTAGGCGACCTGCCCCGGCCGTTCCTCGGGCACGCCGACCTCGCTGAACCAGCGGACGGCCGTGCCGTACAGCTTGATCTGGTCGACGGTCTGGCTCGCGCCGGTGTCGCGCAGCTCGGGCGGGCGGTCGGCGGTGAGCACCAGCAGCGGCACCCCCGATTCGTGCGCCTCGATGACGGCCGGATGGAAGTTGGCCGCCGCGGTGCCGGAGGTGCAGATCAGGACGACCGGCCGCTCGCTGCGGCGGGCCAGCCCCACCGCGAGGAAGGAGGCCGAGCGCTCGTCCACCCGCACGTGCAGCCGGATGCGGCTGTCGGCGTGCACGGCCAGGGCGAGCGGCGCCGAGCGCGACCCCGGCGCGAGCACCACGTCCGTGACACCGCAGCGGGCGAGCTCGTCGACCAGCACGGTCGCGAGCGCGGTCGCGGGATTCACCAGAACCTCCCGGGGATGCTCCGACCTTCAGGATTCCGTTGCCCAATTCGTTTTCGATCTTCGCGACCTGCGTGCCCGGCACCGGACAACGACGCTAGACGTCGACCGGCGGCAATTAAGCGACGGAGTCCTTCAGGTCGGGGAGGAGTCGGGAGCGGGAGGGCCGTCAAGGCCCGAGTGTGCCCTGATCGGTCAGTCATTTCGATCGGTTTCTTTTTGAGTTGTGTAGCCGTAGCCGTCCGCGCGCTGAAGATGACGGATATGGCGGTGGTTGATCCCGGTGATGCGACCGTGCCGGGTGGTGATGTCGAACGAGCCAGAAGAGCGGACCAGGACTCGCCCGGCGTGAACTCCGGCCTTCTTGCCTGCCGGGACGTTTGCCCGGACCAGGTCGCCGGTTTGGAAGCCGTGGTGCAGTTTGCTCCGTGGCCGGGCGAGACGGGGGAACCCGTATCGGTCGGGGGTGGTGCGGGCGTAGGTGCCGCGCCCGGTCGCCGTGACCACCAGGATCGTGGACGGCCAGGCGGTCACGCTCTCCAGTTCGCCGACGTGCACCGCGTCCAACGTGTGCGACTTGGCGGCGCCGGTGCGAGAGCGGTTCCACTTCGTACGGCCGCCCGAGGCGGTGTGAACGGGCAGGCCGGTCGCCTCCAGTGCCCGCCACAGCGCCCACCGGGTGGCGTTGACGGCGGCGGCGTCGCGCAGCGGGGCCTTCGCCTGCTTGAGGATCTTCGTCAGGAGGGCGGGTCTGCCTTTGAGGAATTCCTCGATCGGGG
>NZ_JBEXGU010000242.1:0-10295 GCF_040607515.1 Streptosporangium sp. NPDC005286
TTGTCGTCGGTCACCGCAGCACGCTGCGGCTCCCTCCTCCGCCTTGCGAGACACCACCTGACCGATCCTCGCCACGGCAAGATCCACAGGACAGGCCCTAGTCGGCCAGGTCGACCGAGCGGCCGCTGTCAGCGCCGATCTCCGCGCCGATCTGGTCGATCACGTCGGCCGGGATGGCGGTGTCGACGGTGAGCGCGATGAGAGCCTTACCGCCCTTGACGTCCCGGGCCACCTGCATCGAGGCGATGTTGATCGAGTGGTCGCCGAGGATGCGTCCGACCACGCCGACGACGCCGGGGCGGTCGGTGTAGGTGAAGAACGACAGGTGGTCGGTCGGCTCGATCTCCATCTGGTAGCCGTTGACCTCGACGATCTTCGTGATCTGCCGCGGACCCGACAGGGTGCCGGAGACCGAGACCGCACGGCCGTCGGCGAGGACGCCGCGGACCGTCACGACGTTGCGCCAGTCGGGGCTCTCGGCGCTGGTGACCAGCTCGACCGAGACGCCCCGGTCCTTGGCCAGCAGCGGGGCGTTGACGTAGGTGACGGAGTCCTCGACCACGTCCGTGAAGACACCCTTGAGCGCGGCCAGCTCCAGCACGCGGACGTCGTGGGCGGCGATCTCGCCGCGCACCTCGACGTCGAGCTTGGTGGCGACCTCGCCCGCGAGAGCCGTGAACACCCGGCCGAGCTTCTCGGCCAGCGGCAGGCCCGGCTTGACGTCCTCGGCGACGGCGCCGCCCTGGACGTTGACCGCGTCGGGCACGAACTCCCCGGCCAGGGCGAGCTTCACGCTACGCGCCACCTGGGTGCCGGCCTTCTCCTGGGCCTCGTGGGTGGAGGCGCCCAGGTGCGGGGTGACGACCACCTGGTCGAGCTCGAAGAGCGGGCTGTCGGTGACCGGCTCCTTCGGGAACACGTCGATGCCGGCCCCGGCGACGCGGCCCTCCTTGATCGCGGAGTAGAGGGCGTTCTCGTCGATGATGCCGCCGCGGGCGACGTTGATGAGGCGGACGTTCGGCTTGACCGCGTGCAGCTCCCTGTCACCGATGAGGCCGATGGTCTCCTTGGACTTGGGCAGGTGCACCGTGATGAAGTCGGCCTCGCGCAGGGCCTCCTCCAGCGTGACCAGGCGGACGCCCATCTGCGCGGCGCGGGCCGGCTGCAGGTAGGGGTCGTAGGCGATCAGCTCGACGCCGAACGGCTGGAGGCGCTGCGCGACCAGCTGGCCGATCTTGCCGAGACCGAGGATGGCGACGACCTTCTCGTCGAGCTCCACGCCGGTGTACTTCGAGCGCTTCCACTCGCCGCCCTTGAGCGCGGAGTGCGCCTGGGCGACGTTGCGGGCGGAGGCGAGGATCAGCGCGACGGTGTGCTCGGCGGCGCTGGTGATGTTGGAGGTCGGCGCGTTGACCACCATGACGCCTGCCTTGGTGGCGGCCTCCACGTCGACGTTGTCCAGACCGACACCGGCGCGGGCGACGACGCGGAGCTTGGGCGCGTGGGCGATCGCCTCGGCGTCGACCTGCGTGGCGCTGCGCACGATGAGCGCGTCCACGTCGGCGAGCGCGAGCAGGAACTGGGCACGGTCGGCGCCGTCGGTGTGGCGGACTTCGAAGTCCGCGCCCAGGACCGCGAGACCGGCCTCGGAAAGTTCCTCGGCGACCAGTACGACGGGCTTGTTCACAGGCTGGATCCTTACTAGGCGGTGAGGGTGCACGGACCTCACGTAGTCTATCGGCGCTTGTGAACGTATTCACGAGTGTCCCGAGATGCGAGACGCGACCGCCTCCATGATCCAGCACGCCGGTACCCGCCCCTGACGCATCCCATGCGCCAAAAATTCAAGTTGGTCTTGATCCTAAGAAAACTTCGCGATTACCCTGATAAGCCGTGGGTCACTACCTATCGTTCCTCATATGAGCATCGGGAACCCCGCTCTCGGCAACGTACTCGCGCAGCACGGCGAGCCGCACCGGCTGCTGGCGGCGCTTGCCGAATGGGGACTCCTGGTCGCCGTGCGACCTGACCGCTCCGTCGTGCTCGGCACGACGCAGGCCGGTGAGCGTGTCCTGCTCGGGTACACCTCGGCGGACACCTACGCGCGGCACCGTGGCGGCCACTCACTGTCGGCGTGCGACGCCGACACGGTCCTCGACATCCAGCGGGTCACCGGCGTGCGGGAGATAGTGATCGACGCGGCGGGACCCGCGGCCGCGGCCGTGCCGATCGAGGATCTCCAGCGGTACCTGCTCTCGAAGCGCAGCGGCCCCGCGCCCGTGCTGTCGAGCGCGACGCCGACGGCGTACGCGACCGGGGCGATGGCCACGGTCTCGCGTCCCGCGCCGGTGCGCCCGCAGAGAACGCCGGTGCCCGCCGCGCCCGCCCAGCCGTGGATCCCCGCGCCCCGGCCCCATCTGTCGGGGCCGATGCAGATGGTGGATCCCGGCTACCGGCGGTGCGAGCACCCGATCCTGCCCGCGCTGCGCGCCGCGATCTCGCACCTGCTCGTCGACTACCCGCTCGTCCATCACGTGTGGATCTCCGAGGCCAGCACCTCCTCCGGCGCCCCGGGAATCATGCTGCACGTGAAGGTGCACATGTCGGCGGCCGAGGACGTGGTCAGGGACATCCATCGCGGGGTGCGCGCCCGGTTGCCGCAGCTCGCCGCGAGCGAGGCGCCGATCCTGATGGCCAGGGTCGCCGACGCCCGCAGCGAGCAGCGGATGGTCGAACTGGGCGCGCACGTGGTCTGCGCCGACGTCACCGACTGACTCCGGGCCCGCGGGACACCGCACGTTCCCGCCGGTCCCACGAGTCGGGACCGGCAGGTAGCGCGTCGTGCCGCGAGAGGCCGCGGGCGCTAGCCGGTCCTGCGGGTCAGGGTCACCCTCGCACGGGTGAACGCCCCCGCCAGCAGAGCCGCCAGCACCGGCAGACCGATCACCACGGCCGCGAGGAGAAGCCAGGGGATCTCGACCGTCGGCACGCCCGGCGGGAGGAATGAGAAGACCCCGTGTGTCCGAACCGTCATAGGCCAGGTCGCGGCGACTCCCGTCACGGCGCCGGCCACCGCGCCGATCAGCACGCCAAGCCCCGCGATGAATCCGGCCTGCCCGGCGACGACCAGCCTGCGTGTGCCTGGCGGCGCCCCGACGGCGGCCATCGTGGTGAGGTCGGGCCGCATGTCCGCCGCCGCGAGCCCGGTGGCGACGAACGTGCCACCCAGCACCAGGATGACCGCCGCGCCCAGGAGCAGCCACATCTCGGGGACGATGTCGCCTTGGAATCCGCGCTCGACGGCGACGTAGAGGTCGGCCCCGGGAACCACTGCCGCGAGTTCCCATTCCAGCGCCACTCCCTGCCGTTCGGTTAGCCGGCGTGCGGCCGGGTCGACGTACAGGACGCGGGGCTCGGTCTTCAGCCCGGCGTTCCGTACGGCGGCGAGCGGCAGCACCGCGACGGCGTGCCGGGGATCGGCGGCCCTGGCCAGGACGGCGGGAACCACGATCTTCCTGGGTATCGCGATTCCGTCGTCGAACACCACGGTCTCTCCCAGGGGGACCGCGGTCGCCGTCACGACGGGGTTCAGGGTGAGCTTCCCGTCCCGCACCAGGCGGGGATCGAACACCACTGCCTTTCCCGAGGCGAGCGCGGCCGCCGCCACGGGGTCCCGCCGTCCCTGCACGAGCGTGAGCAGCCGTTCGTCTCCGATGGGAAGATTTCCATAGAAGCGTCTCCTCTCGTCCTCCGCGTTCTCAGCGGTGGGCTGGATTTCCATCCAGACGGACGCCCCCCTGGTGTCCTTGACCACGGCGGCCTCGACCAGTGGCACCCCGGGCAGCACGCGCCCGACGGTGGCTCTCAGCGTGGCCCACCGGTCGTCGTCGAGTTCACCGGCCTCGATCGTCGTGCTCCCGGCCGGGACGACCGCCTGGAAGGCGTCCCGGTTCTGGGCGAAGTTACTGTTCACCGCGATGCCGGCCGCGACGACCGTGGCCGTGGCGGTCATCACCGCCGCGACGGCGGAAGCGGTGCGGCCCCGGTGGCGGGAGGCGTCGCGGGCGGCCAGCCGGAAGGGCAGCGGGAGCCGGGCGGCCAGGGCCGCAGCACTCCTGACCAGCCTCGGTGCCAGTGCGACCAGCCCGAACTGGGTGAGGACCGCGGCGGCGAAGACCCAGACCACGTCGTACCTGATGGACAGGACGGTCGCCGCGACTCCGGCCGCGAGGAGGATCAGGCCCAGCACCGGGCGGCCCACCCGGTCGCGCACCATGCTCCGGCGCTCGCCGAGCACCGCCGCCACGTCCTGCCGGGCCGCCTGTACGGCGGGCACCAGGGCG
Source organism: Streptosporangium sp. NPDC005286 (assembly GCF_040607515.1). Taxonomy (NCBI): domain Bacteria; kingdom Bacillati; phylum Actinomycetota; class Actinomycetes; order Streptosporangiales; family Streptosporangiaceae; genus Streptosporangium; species Streptosporangium sp. NPDC005286. Next base: position 4,344 of record NZ_JBEXGU010000242.1, read on the forward strand.
GCGACCACCCCGCTTCCCGCGCCGAGCAGGGTGACGCCCACGATCGGGAGCCAGGGGATCTCCAGTGGGCCGATCGCGCCGATCAGCCGGCCCGCCTCCAGTGCGGCCGAGAGCGACGCCAGGCCCACGCCGAGGACCAGGCCGAGCGCCGCGGCCCCGCCGCCGAGGACGACACCGTCGGCGAGGACGATCAGGCGCAGCTGCCTCGGTGAGCCGCCCTGGGCGGCGATCAGCGCGAGTTCCCTGCGGCGGCGCCGGAGGCCGACCGCGAAGGCGGGGCCGGCCAGCAGCACCACCTCCAGCACGATCATGACCCCGGCGAGTCCGATCGCCACGGGCCGGTTCTCATTGCCCGAAGGCGTGAGCCAGTCGCGGTCGGGCGGGTTCTCGATGACGGCGCGGGACTGGACCAGGAGTCCGACCGCGTTCAGCCGCTGGACGACGGCCCCGGTGACCGGTCCCGGGGTGTCGACCAGCCAGTTCGTGCCCTGGGTTCCTGGCCGGGCGAAGAGCAGGGTGCCGGGGAGCCCGACGATCTCCGTGGCACGGGTCCGGTGCGGGTGCTCGAGCACACCGACGACCCTCATCGGTTTCCTGTCCCGCGTGACCCCCAGCGGCGCGCCGAGGCGAGCCCCCCGCCCCAGTAGCTCCGAGGTCACCGCGATCTCCTGGGCGGAGGCCGGGAACCGGCCCTCAAGCAGGCGGTACATTCCCGCCGTCAGAGGGTCTCGCAGGTCCACCTCGCGCGCGCTCACGTGGTCGCGGCCGTCGGCGGCCAGGTAGTCGACGCTGCCCTCGTTCGCCGGGAGAAACCGGCCCCCGGGCCCGAGGAGCTTTCCTAGCTCGGCCGGCGTCCAGAACGGTGCGCGGCCATTGAGTTCGCCGTTACTCGACCACATCCGGCCTCTGATGTCCTGCCTCACCTCCCCCTGTACCGAGGCGACCCGGATCAGGGCGTCGGCCGTGCCGAGCTCCGCGCCGAGGCCCTCGCGGGGGTTGATGTCAGCGGTCTCGACCAGGGTCAGGAAACCTGTGATGACGAGGACGGGCAGACCGATCATCAGCATGATCAGCGCGCTGCGGCCGCCGGCCCGCAGGGCGTCCCTGCGGGAGATCCGCAACGCGGCGAGGAGGGCGCTCATGTGTTCCTCCCGCCTCGCGGCCGGATGTCCGTTCGCGCGCTCATCGGGCGCTCTCCAGGGGGACGGCGGTGGAGTCGGCGATCTCGCCGTCGCGCAGGAAGACCACCCGGTCGGCCCAGGCGGCGTAGCGGGGTTCGTGGGTGACGAGCAGCACGGCGGCTCCCGCGTCGCAGCGGGTGCGCAGCAGCCGGAGGATGTCGTCGCCGGTCGGGGTGTCCAGCGCGCCGGTGGGCTCGTCGGCCAGGAGGAGTCGCCGCTCCCCGACCAGCGCGCGGGCGATGGCGACCCGCTGGCGCTGGCCGCCGGAGATCTCGTCGGGGAAGCGGTCGGCGACCTCGCCGACGCCGACCTCGGCGAGCACCTCCAGCGCCTCTCGGCGGGCGGCCTTGAAGGCGACCCCGTCCAGCTCGCGCGGGAGGGTCACGTTCTCCAGCGCGGTGAGCGAGGGAATCAGGTTGAGGTCCTGGAAGACGTAGCCCACGTGCCTGCGCCGGAGCCCGGCGAGCTCCCGTACCGACAGGCTCGCCAGCGGCGTGCCCTCGACGGTCACCGATCCGGAGGTGGGCCTCTCCAGACCCCCGGCGAGGTTGAGCAGGGTGGACTTGCCCGACCCGGAGGGGCCCATCACCGCGACCAGCTCTCCGGCCTCGACGTCGAGGCTCACCCCGCGCAGTGCCGTCACGGCCTGCGGGCCTTCACCGTGCGTACGGGTCACCTCGGCGAGCCGCACGACGGGGCCGAGTGTCATCTGGGTCCCTCCGGCGTCCGGAGCGCTGGATTCGAGTGGGGGAAGGATGTCAAGTCTGTCTCCTACGTCTGAAGGGCCCGCGTCGAGATCCCGTGGCCGGGACCTGGCGTTCCCGGGCCTGTTTCCGGAAAGCCCGCGCCTAGGGGGTCGGAGGTTCGGCAGTGGCCGTGAGCACGGCCTCGCAGTGGTCGAGCCAGCGCTGTTCGGCCTCGGCCTGGAAGATCATCGAGTCGAGCACCAGCCGCTGGGCGGGGCCCTCGACGTTCGCGCGCTTGGCGCGGACGAACTCCTGCAGCGTGCGCATGGTCGCGGTGCGCTGGGCCTGGATGATCGGCCGTACGTCCGCGGCGGCGGTGACCGCCATCGCGAGCTTGATGACCAGTTCGTCCCGAGGCCGGTCCGACTGGACGACGGGGGTGCCGAACCATCGCTCCATCTCGGCCCGACCGGCCTCGGTGATCGAGTAGACGACCCGGCCCTGCTCGTCCTGCTCGCCGGGGCTCACCAGGCCGTCGCGCTCCATCCGGGAGAGCGTCGTGTAGACCTGACCGATGTTGAGCGGCCAGGTCGCCCCCGTCGACGCCTCGAACTCGGCGCGCAACTGGTAGCCGTAGCGAGGTCCCTGGCTCAGCAGGGCGAGGAGCCCTTGTCGAATCGCCATACATACTGAGTATGCATACCCAGTATGTCAGTTGCAAGAGATCTGCATATTCTGGACAGGTTCCGCCCTTGGGGCCGATACTCGGAGGATGAGCTCGACGCATCCCCCGTCCCGCGCCTCCGACGGGGATCGCGATCGTGCGATCAACGAGCTCCGTGACCGTGCTGTCGAGGGGCATCTGTCGCACGACACGTTCCTCGGTCGCGTCGATATGGCCCTGCGAGCGCGCAACCAGGGTGAACTCGACAATCTCGTCGCCGACCTGCCGCAACGCGGCCGGTTCCGCCGCATGATCACCGAGGTCGTCGCCTCGGCCTCCGACTTCACCAAGCGGGTGGAGTCGGCCTGGCGGCGTCCCAGACTGCCCAGGCTGGCACTGCCCGCCGACGACCGGGCCCGCTACGTGGTGGGCCGGGGCTCCGCCTGCGACCTGGTCCTCGCCGACCTGACCGTCTCCCGGGTGCACGCCGAGCTCCGCCGCGACGAGGACGGCTGGGTCCTCGTCGACCTCGGCTCGTTGAACGGCACCCGGCTGAACGACTGGCGCCTGGTCGGCCCGGCGAAGGTCCGGCCGGGCGACGTCGTCTCCTTCGGCGACTGCGGCTTCCTGATGATCACGCCTCAGCTGTTGTCATAACCCCACCGCCCGGCCCTCCCGGGTCCGGGCCGCGATCGCCCCGAACCGGGCCCGGTCATCTTCCTCAGTCGGCCTGGGTCTCCGCCGCTCCGGCCTCGGGCTCCACTGCCTCGGTCACCCCGGCTCCGGCCTCCCTGAGTTTCTCCGCGGTCAGGGTGTAGCGCATGGTCAGCAGGATGCTGACCACCATCAGCAGCGCGGGCAGCAGCGTCGCGCCGTACAGCGCGGCCGTGGTCGCCGACTCGGGCTGCGCGACCGGTGTGGAGGGGTCGGACTCCACGAATCCGGTCGCGCCGAGCAGCCAGCCGAGGATGAGCGCGCCGAACGCGAAGACCACGGTCTCGGCGGCGGTCCAGAGCCCGGTGAACACCCCCGCACGCCGCTTTCCGGTGACCAGCGTGTCATGGACGATCACGTCCGAGAGCATCGAGAACTGCAGCAGCTGGAAACCCGCGTAACCGATGCCGACGAGAAGCACGCAGGCGTGCGCGTACGCCGAGCCGAGCGGCCCCGAGAAGGCCATCCCGACGGTGCCCACCGTGAACAGCGCCGACGACAGGATCATCGCCCCGCGCTTGTCGTAACGCTTGGACAGCCAGACCCAGAGCGGCATGGTGATCAGCAGCGGGCCGACGATGCCCAGGAAGAGCGTGGTGGTCGCCGCCGGATCACCCAGCGTGTAGGTGGCGAAGTACGGCGAGCCGGCCAGCATGATCCCGGCCGCGAGCATCTGGGCGCAGCTCAGGCCGAGCAGCACCATGAACGTCCCGTTCGAGCGGGCGGCGGTGAACTGGGCGCCGAGCGACGGCTCCGCCTCGGCCCGCGCGACCATCGGGGCGCGGGCCGTGCCGAAGAAGGCGGCGAGCATCGACAGCAGCAGCGCCGCGCCGACGACCAGCCCCATCGTCCGGTAGCCGGAGACCTCGGTGCCCGCGATCATCGGCGCGATGGCCCCGGAGAGCAGGATCCCCAGACCGACGAAGACCATCTTCCACTGCAGCAGGGAGGAGCGCTCGTGGTAGTCGTCGGTCATCTCCGCCGGCATCGCCTTGTACGGCACCTCGTAGAAGGCATAGGCCGTCGCGGTGAGGAAGTAACAGAGGCCGACGTACAGCGCGGCGGACAGGCCGGTGAGCGGAGGGCCCACGAAGGTGAGCGCGAAGGTCACCGGCAGGGTGAGCGCGCCCAGCAGCATCCACGGGCGGCGGGCCCCGAAGCGGGAGACCGTCCGGTCGGAGCGCTGACCCACCCAGGGGTTGATGAACATGTCCCAGAGCTTGGGGAGGAAGGCCACCACCCCGGCGATCCAGGCGGGAACCGCCAGCACGTTCGTCATGTAGAAGAGCAGCAGCAGCCCGGGGACGGTGGAGAAGGTCGCGGTGCAGATTGAGCCGACACCGTAGCCGATGCGCACGCCGCGCGGCACGGTGACGACGGCGGGGGATGGCGCCGGGGAGATCATGCCACATTCAATCGCAGCGAGTGACCGCTTGGTAGGCCCCGGGCAACGTGAATATTTTTTCCCTTCCGCTCCGAGGGGCACCCTTCGCCGCACCCGGCCCAGTCGATCTCTATACCGGCCGATGTCATGAATGTCCAGCTCAGACAGGCCACAAAGGGGCTTTCCACGGTAGGTCGCCCCCAATTTGGACCGGTGCATCGCCGGCCCCAGACGCCTATGTGATCACTCCGGTTTACCTGGAGCCCATAATTAATGTCGGTAATTTGCTGACAAGGCCGATCTGTCCCCGACAGAATGCGGAACCGTCCAGCGTCTCACCAACTGGAGGAACCGACATGCGCAGACCGCTAGGGGTACTGCTGTGCCTCGGGAGCCTGGCGGCCCTCAGCACGCCGATCGCCACCGCGCACGCCGCGGCCGCCCCGCCGGCCGAGTGCCGCGTGTACGCCGCCAAGCCGTACGTCACCGCGGCGGGACGGATCCAGGCCTCCGCCGCCCGGCTGGGCTGCGACGACACCGCGCTGGTCCGCATCCGCATCAAGCGCGCCGTGGCCGGCGCCGACCCGGTCGTCAAGAGCGCCTCCCTGCGCGGGACCAACGGGCGGGTGACCGTGAGACTGGCGTGCGCCCCCGGCGTCTACTACTCCGTCGTCACCGACTACCGGGGCAACGTCAGCCGTTCCAAGGCCGCCAGGCTCGCCTGCTCCCCCGCGGCCACCCCGACCCCGAGCTCCACCTCCACCGCCCCGGCCCCCACCCCGACTGCCACCACCAAGCCGACACCGGCACCGTCCCCCACCAGCACCGCCCCCACCCCCGCACCGGGAGGAGGGTCCGCCGTCTCCGAGGAGGTGGTGCGCCTGACCAACGCCGAGCGACAGAAGGGCGGCTGCGCTCCACTCGTCTCCGACCCCCAGCTGCGCTCGGCCGCGCAGGGCCACTCCGACGACATGGCGGCCAAGAACTACTTCAGCCACACCTCACTCGACGGCCGGGACATGACCGCCCGCATCAAGGCGAGCGGGTTCAGCCCGATGCGTGCCTGGGCCGAGAACATCGCGAGGGGCCAGCGCACCCCTGCCGAAGTGGTGAAGGGTTGGATGGACAGCTCCGGTCACCGGGCCAACATCATGAACTGCGCCTACACCCATCTCGGGGTGGGCGTGGCCACCGGCTCCCAGGGCATCTACTGGACCCAGAACTTCGCCAAGCACTGAGCATCACCGGGCACCGGATCCGGGCGGGCGCCCAGCCCGGCCGGACCCGGCGTCCGACCGGCTCTCCCGCCCCGGCCGGGGCGGG
>NZ_JBEXGU010000243.1:0-10276 GCF_040607515.1 Streptosporangium sp. NPDC005286
GGCGGATCCGCCGCGACCTGGCCGCCAGATGCCGGTGCGCGGAAACACCCAGTGCCACCAGTGTCCCTACCATCGATACATGACGCGGGTACTGATCGTCGAGGACGATCTGTCCATCGGTTCGGAGCTGACCGAGGCGCTGTCAAGTAGCGGCTACCAGGTGAGTCTGGCGATCACCGGGGGTGAGGCGCTGGATCAGGCGCGGCAGTTCGTCCCCGATCTCGTCCTGCTGGATCTCGGTCTCCCCGATGCCGACGGGGTGGTGGTCTGCCGGCGGCTGCGGACGGTCCTGTCGCAGGCGGTGATCGTGGTGCTGACCGCACGCGTCCAGGAGTTCGAGGTCGTGGTGGCCTTGGACGCCGGTGCCGACGACTATCTGACCAAACCGTTCCGGCTCACCGAGCTGCTCGCCAGGTTGCGGGCGCATCTGCGTCGCCAGACCGTATCGCAGCAGGAGTCCGGTGTGTCCGTCGCCCGCCTGCGTCTGGACCTGCGCGCCCGGCGCGCCTACATCGCCGAGGACGAGGTCATGCTGCGGCCAAAGGAGTTCGACCTGCTGACGGTGCTGGCCTGCCACGCCGGTGAGGTGGTCACCCGCGAGGAGCTGATGGAGCAGGTGTGGGACGCCAACTGGTTCGGGCCGACCAAGACGCTGGATGTGCACGTGTTCGCCCTGCGCCGAAAGCTCAGCGAGTACGGGGAGGATCCACAGCGGATCACCACGCTGCGGGGGCGCGGCTACCGCTACGAAGTTGATCTCTAGTCCGCCTTCCGGTCCGCTCCCATCGCCCTCGCGGTGTGGCGACGTCACGACGCCGGCCACGCGCATCTTTGCGCCACGGTGGTATGAGCCCTCTTCAGCCCTCTCGCATCGCCGGGACCGGGGCCAGGCGCCCGGTCCACTCGTCGTTGACGTTGCCGGCGTTGACCGGACGGCGCTGCGAGGCCACGTACAGCCCCGCCGACAGCATCAGGGCGACGGCGAAGACCACTCCCACGCCCAGCACACCGCCGATCACACTCGCGCTCGCCCAGGCCAGCGCCCCCACCACAGCCGCGGCCGGGAGGGTGACCAGCCACGCGGCGGCCATCCGGGCCGCGACGCTCCAGCGCACCTGGTCCAGGTGCCTGCCGATGCCCGCGCCGATCACCGACCCCGTGCACACGTGCGTGGTCGACAGCGGGAGGCCGAAGTGGGAGGAGGCGAAGATCACGGCCGCCGAGGAACCCTCCGCGGTGAACCCCTGCGGGGTCTCGATGTCGGTCAGCCCCTTGCCCAGGGTACGGATCACCCGCCAGCCGCCCAGATAGGTGCCCAGCGCGATCGCGGTCGCACTGGCCACGATCACCCACAGCGGCGTTCCCGCGTCCTTGCCGATCGCCCCGGCAGCGATCATCGCCAGCGTGATGACGCCCATCGTCTTCTGCGCGTCGTTGGTGCCGTGGGCCAGCGACACCAGTGACGCCGAGCCGATCTGGCCGTACCTGAGCCCTCGCCCGCGGGTCTCCTCCGGTGCGTTCCCGGTGATGACGTACATCAGGTACGTACCGGCCGCCGCCACCAGGATCGCCGCCGGCGGCGCGAGCACGGCCGGGACCAGCACCTTGGACACGATCTCGGCTCCCTTGACCGCCGAGGTGCCCGCCGCGATCACCGTGGCCCCGACCACACCACCGATCAACGCGTGCGAGGAACTGGAGGGAATACCGAAGTACCAGGTCAGCAGATTCCAGGCCAGACCGCCGATCAGGCCGGCGAAGACCACCGTCAAGGTGATCGCGCCGGTGTCGACGATGCCCGTCGCGATGGTCGCCGCGACCTTCAGCGACAGGAACGCCCCGGCGAAGTTCAGCACCGCCGACAACCCGACCGCCACCTTGGGCCGCAACGCCCCGGTCGCGATCGAGGTCGCCATGGCGTTGGCCGTGTCGTGAAAACCGTTGGTGAAGTCGAAGGACAGCGCCGTCACGATCACGATGGCGAGCAACACGATGTTCGCATCCATGCCCTCACCTATGACACCTCGGACGCCGTTTAAGCACGTCAGAGTGTCCATCGCGCAGAGTTGACCTTCCCGTCGGCCGCCTGTTGCCAACGCGGTGCCCGGCGACCCGTCCTGGAGGACCCGGATCGAGGCGACCCGGCGGTGGGAAGCCGGAGGACACCGCGCCCGGCCGGTACGGGTGGTCGAACGCCTTCCGGAGAACGTACGCTCGTTCCGCGGGCGTCAGCCTCGCCATGACGGGCAGCACCGCGAGCGCCGGCGCCAGGGGCCGGCGTACGTGTCGTGCCGCGACCGGGCGGGCCGAACGACATCGGCGGGTCCGCCTTCCCGTGCGGATATCGGCCCGGTTTCCGGCCTGCCAGGAAATACGGTGAATAGGTAATCGCCGGAATTGAAGCTGATGCGAAGTCGTGGACGTTGCGTCAGATTCGATGTCATCGGGATCGTGTCCGGTCGGTTGACTGATAGAGAGGCCATGTCCAGGTCGGCCCCGCCGTCTTGGTGGATGGCGAGTGGTGATCCATTAACGGGCCGGGCCGACCTGGACCCCGACCCACCGGCCCGTGAACGCGGGAGCGTTTTCGGGCCTTTCCCCGGGGTCGGTGGTCCGAAGTGGTCCGGATCATGGTCATGGACGGATTGTCGGCGTGGATCCTCTCTGCCTCCGAAGAAAGAGGATCGCGATCGTTTTTCGGCGGGATGGAGCCCCACTTGAAAAGCTACCCGAGTGATATATCCGCCACATACCGCGCAAAGTTTGTTTTTTTCTACACCTACCGCGTTATGCCTTGTACACCTCCTGCGGTATATGGCACGAAGAGGGATGTCAGCCGGCGGGAATATGACTAGCATGCGCTGATGTACAGCTATGCGAGGACATCCTGGCGGAGACTTCTCACAGCGCATCCACTGCTCGTCGACACTGTGATCGCGGTGGCGCTGTCCGCCGTCATGTGGATGTGGGAACTCAGCGATGCCAGGTACGGGTCGCGTCCGCCGGACGGCCTGTCGCTCGCACTGACCATCGCGGTGAACATGCCGTTGGCCCTGCGACGGCGGATACCGTGCACGGTGCTGGTGGTCTCGTGCGCGGTGTCCCTGGTCCACCTGGCACTCGGCTACCACTCCCAGGTGAACAAGATGGGAGCGCTGCTGGTGCTGTACACCGTGGCCGTCCAGCGGCCCGTGGCGGTGTCACTGGCGGGGGCGGTGCTCACCTTCGGCCTGTGGTGGTGCTCCTCGATGGTGTTCCCGGGCACCAAGTTCTGGATGGCCGTCGTGTGGCCGCTGCTGGCCGTCGGCTTCACCTGGGCTTTCGGTAACGCCACCCGGATGGTCGTCGAGAGCAACCGGCGGCTCACCGAGCTGACCCGGCAGTTGCGTGACGAGCAGGAGAACAAGGCCCGGCTGGCGGTGGCCCAGGAGCGAACGCGGATCGCCCGCGAACTGCACGACGTGGTCGCCCATCATCTGTCGGTGGTCGCGGTCCAGGCCGAGCTGGGCCAGTACGTGCTGTCAACCGATCCGGCCACCGCCGGCACGGCACTGGCCACCATCGCCGACACCACCCGTGAGGCCCTGGACGAGATGCGACTGCTGCTGTTGATCCTGCGAATCGGGGCCGACGACGAGCGGGAGACGCGCTACGACGTGACGCCCGGACTGGGGGACCTGGAAACACTGGTCGAACGGGTGCGCACAGCCGGGGTGACGGTGACCGTGACCGTGACCGGCAACGAGCAGCCCCTGCCCCAGGGGCTGGATCTGTGCGTCTATCGGATCATCCAGGAGTGCCTGACAAACGTCGTCAAGCACGCCGCGCCCACCCGGGTGCGGGTGACCTTCACCTACGGCGCGGGCGTCCTGACATTACAGGTGTGCGACGACGGCCGCCTCGGTACCGGCCAACCGGTCGAAGTGATCCAGAACACACCAGGCCAGGGATTGATCGGCATGACTGAGCGGGTCAAGCTGTACCAGGGCACGATCATCACCGGTCCTCGCCCCACGGGCGGATTCCAGGTCGTGGCGACCCTTCCCCTGCTCACCCGTCCCGGCCAGGAGCCCGCCGCCCTAACCAGCGAGAGGTGACGATGATCAGGGTTCTGGTAGCCGACGATCAGGAACTCATCCGGGCGGGACTGACCGCCCTCCTGCGCGCCGCCCCGGACCTTGAAGTAGTCGGTGAGGCCTCGGACGGTCACGAGGCCGTCCAGTGCGCCGCCGCCACCCATCCAGATGTGATCTTGATGGACATCCGCATGCCCGGCATGGACGGCATCGCCGCGACCAAGCGCATCCTGGCCGACAGCCTGGCCGACGGCGGCGCGTCTCGTACCCCGCAGATACTCATTCTGACCACTTTCGACATCGATGAGTACGTCTACCAGGCGCTGCGCGCCGGAGCCTCCGGCTTCCTGCTCAAGCAGACCCCGGCCAAGCGCCTCCTGTCCGCCATTCACACCGTCGCGGCCGGGGACGTCCTGCTGTCACCCACCAGTACCCAGCGATTGATCGAGGCGTTCACGCCCGCCCCGCCCGCGGTGCCCGATCATGACATGTCCCAGCTTTTTGCTTTGACCGCTCGCGAGCTTGAGGTCTTCACCCTGGTCGGCCAGACGCTGTCCAACCATGACATCGCCCAGAAGCTGTGCCTGAGCCAGGCCACCGTGAAAACCCACCTCAACCGCGCGATGAGCAAACTCGGTCTGTCCAGCCGCGCCCATGTCGTCGCCACCGCCTACGACTGCGGGCTGGTCACCTCGCGTCGACAGGCGGGCTGACCCGCCTACCGGCGCGACGGTTCCAACATCGCGATCCCGGTCAGGATCAGCGGCGTGGACCGGTCCAGGGCACCTGCCCACAGGGTCTCGGGAGCCTTGGCACCGAACATCCCGCTCGGCCTGGCCGCACCGACGTCGCCGGAGGGCCGTCCATCGTCTCCGACTCCGGTGACAGGTGGCGCGTCCTCGCCTTCCCCGCCCACGGTTCGGCGCCGTTGTCGTCATGCCGATCCGGGGGTCGGCCCGGCGACCCAGGCTCCCGCCGGACCCGGGCGTGGCCGCGGTACCCGGCGCCGGTTCGCGCCATGACGGGTCCCCTGCCGTCGAACGCCGGAAGCCCTGGCACTCCAACTGTGTATCTGGTACAGATTAATCTATGTATAAGATACACGGTACGACGTACATAGAAAGGGCGGGCATGACCGACGCCGCGATCCATGCCCGTGGCCTGGGCAAATCCTTCGGTGCGACGCGGGTGCTGAACGGAGTCGAGCTGACCGTTCCGACCGGCTCGCTGCTGGCCCTGCTCGGACCGAACGGGTCAGGCAAGACGACAACGGTCCGGATCCTGACCACGCTGCTCGCCGCGGACAGCGGCACCGCCACGGTGGGCGGCCACGACGTCGCGCGGGAAGGCGTCGCGGTACGGCGCAGCATCGGCCTGACCGCCCAGCAGGCCACGGTGGACGACCTGCTCACCGGAAGGGAGAACCTGGAGTTGTTCGCCGGCCTGCACCACCTGGGCAGGCGGGAAGCCCGGCGGCGGGCGGCCGAACTCCTCGAACGGTTCGATCTCGGCGCCGCCGCGAACCGCCGGGTCTCCACCTACTCCGGCGGGATGCGCCGCCGCCTCGATCTGGCGGCGAGCATGGTGGCCGTACCGCGGATCCTCTTCCTCGACGAGCCCACCACCGGCCTTGACCCGCGCAGCCGGGCGGAGCTCTGGTCGGTGATCCGCGAACTGCTCGCCTCCGGCACCACCATCCTGCTGACCACCCAGTACCTGGAGGAGGCCGACCGGCTCGCCGACCGCATCGCGGTGATCAACAACGGCCGCGTCGTCGCCGACGACACCCCGGCCGCCCTCAAGCGCCAGGTGGGCGCGGAGCGCCTGGTGCTGCACCTGTCACGGGCCGAGGACGTCTCCCGGGCCGGCGCCGTCCTGGTCACCGGCACCGGACCGCATCTCGACGCCGACGCGCGGGAGGTCACCCTGGCAATGCAGGGCCCCGACCAGTTGCGTCACACGCTGAACCTGCTGGACCGGGAGGGCATCGCCGTCGAGCGGGTCGAGCTGCGCAGCCCCACCCTGGACGACGTCTTCTTCGAGTTCACGGCGGTGGCGGTATGAGCGGGACGACGATGGGCGATCTGGGGCGTCTGGTCACCCGCGCGCTGCGCCACGAGACGCGCACCCCCGACGCGCTCATCGTGAACATCGCGCTGCCGGCGCTCATCATGATCGTCTTCGTCTACGTCTTCGGCGGCGCGATCACCACCGGGTCCAGCGGGCTGACCTACATCGACTTCGTCGTTCCCACCGTGCTGCTCATGTCCGGCGGGTACGGCGCCGCGTTGACCGCCGTGACCGTCACGGACGAGATGACCCGAGGAATGATCGACCGCTTCCGGACCCTGCCCATCAGCGGCTGGGTGGTGCCCGCCGGGCATGTCGTCGCCTCGGTGGTCCGCAACGTGGTGGCGACCGGGATCGCCCTGGCCGTGGCGATCGCCCTGGGTTTCCGCCCGGACGCCACGCTGGCCGACTGGGCGCTGGCGCTGCTTCTCGTCATCGGGTACGTCCTGGCGGTGTCCGCGATCGCGGTGCTCTGGGGACTGCTGGTCACCTCGACCCAGGCCGCCGGTGCCTTCAGCTTCGTCGTGATCTTCTTCCCGTACCTGTCGGACGGCGTCGTCCCCGCGGAGACCATGCCGAGCCTGCTCCGCGGTTTCGCCGAGTACCAGCCGACCACGCCGATGGTGAAGACGCTACGCGGGCTGCTCCTCGATCACCCCATGGGCGACGCGGGGTGGCTCGCCACCGCCTGGCTGGCCGCCGGCGTGGCGATCAGCATCCCCATCGCGGCGGTGCTGTTCCGGCGCCGTACCTCGGCCTAGGACCGGTACGACCGGCCATGCGGGTGTCCAGGTTGGGGAGCACACCACATGGCCGGTCGTTCTCAGGCGCGGGAAGACTAGGGTGTGATCACGAAGCTGGACCCCGGTTCCTTCACGATGTTGCCCTTGGCCGAGTTGGTGATGGTGACGTTCGTCAGCGTCGCGCTGCCGCGGGCGCCGCTCATCGCCAGGATGCCGGCACCGTTGTTGGACTTGTCGATCCGCACATTGGTGATCGCGACGCCCGGCATGTTGCCGCCCCCCGTCTTGAACTGGATGCCGTCGTAGGTCGAGTCGTAGATGTCGGTGTCCCGGATGGTGACACCGGTGATGTCCCGGTTCGCCGCGAAGAGCGTGATGGCGCCGAACTCCTGGTCCTCGTTCCAGAAGACGCCGCCGCACCGGTAGAGCGCGTTGTTGGCCACCAGGGTCTGCCCGGAGAAGGGCAGCGGGTCGTGGTCGGTCGCCAGCATGATGCCCGGGTAGTTCATGGTGTCGTAGATCAGGTTGTTCTCGATCTTGTTGCCGTAGCCGCCGTAGATCGCGATGCCGGTCGCCCGCCAGGGCAGCTGGATGGTGTTGTTGATGAACTGGTTGTCGTGCCCGATGTCCACCGCCGGGTCCTTGACGTACCGGTTGGCCCAGACCGCCAGGGAGTCGTCGCCGGTGGTGCGGAACGATGAGTTGAACACCCGCGAGTTCCGCGTGCCGTTGCTGAAGTTGATGCCGTCGGCGTAGGTGTTGCGGATGCGCATGCCGCTGAAGTCCAGCCCGTCGGCGGGTCCCCACAGATCCGGGATGTTGTCGTAGTCACGGCCGACCCAGACGCCCACGTTGGCGTGCTCGATCCACACGTTGGAGATCTTGGTGTTCTTGCCGAACCGCCCGTTCAGCCCCACCCCGCCCTCGGCGTTGCCGTCGCCGCCGCGAATGCGGCCCGAGCCGAAGATGGCGATGTCGGAGATCTGGACGTTGTCGTCGATGTCGAAGCCGAAGTTGCCCTCGTGCGGGTGGTTGATGCCGCCGGTCGCCAGGTGCGGCTCGGTCAGGGTGTACAGCTGGGAGTGCCACATCCCCGCTCCGCGGATCGTGACGTTGCTGATGCCCACCTGGTTGAACTGACCCCGGTTCAGCGGGTCGTCGGTGAGGATCTTCTTCTCCTGCCGCCACTGTCCCGCCGGGATCCACACGCAGCTGATGACCCCGTTCTGGTCGTCCGTCACCGCCCGCTGGATGGCGGCCGTGTCGTCGAGCCCGTCGTTGGGCACCGCGCCGTACGCCGTGATCGAGGTGCAACCGGCCGGCTGGCTCGCCGGTGGTGCCACCTGCTCCAGGTCGATCAGGTCGATGATGTAGAACGAGGCCGTGTCGGTGGCGTCGCGCTGCAGCCGGAACTTGGTCCCCACCGGGTAGGTCGACGACAGTAGCGCGTGCGACTCGTCGAACAACCGCCGGGCGTCGGCCTGCGGGGTGTTCGTCAGGGATTCCGGGCCGTCGCTGTTCCCGTACAGCCAGCTGTGCCGCGACGAGAGGGTCAGCTTCTGGGCGAAGGTGTCGTTGATGTACAGGCTGATGGTGGCCTCGATGCCGCCGCCGTTCGGCGCGTCGGGGATGGAGTTGCGCACCACGATCGAGTTGGCGGAGTTGGTCGAGGTGAACTCGACGAACTGCCCCGTGCTGTTCAGCCGCACCGACTGCCGGCCGGAGGACTCGGTGGCGAAGTTGGTGTGCCCGAAGGTGCGCAGCGGGTCGGCCGTCAGCAGGGTGCCCTGGTACCTGGCGGCCTCGGCCTCGTACTCGACCCACGGAACCGCCGCCCCGCGCCCGACCACGATCGCCTGGGAGAGCGTGTTGTTGGTCTCGTTGGTCTCGGCGACGACGTTGGTCGCGTCGGCGGTGGCGGTGATGGTGGCACCGCCACTGGTGGCGGTCCAGCTGCCGCTGACGGCCACGTTGACCGTCGCGCCCGCGGCGATCGACGGGGTGTTGGTGTTGAGCGTGGTGCCGCCCACCGTCAGCCGGGTGACCGTGGTCGCGCCCGTCGCGGTGTTCCCGCGGTTCTTCACCGCCACGGTGAACGTGACCGCCGCGCCGACCGCCGGGTTCGGCGGGTTGGAGCTGATGCTGAGAACCTGCAGGTCGGGGCCGGGAGCCTCGGTGACCACCAGCGGCGATGCCGCGGTGAAGGTGTTGTTGCCCTCGTTCTGCTCGAAGACCGTGTTCGACTCGTCCACCTTGGCGCTGACGGAGTAGCTGGCCGCGCCGCGGGTGCCGATGTTCGCGGTCACCGTGGCCTGGGCGCCGGCCGCGAGAGCGGCGACCGGAGCGGTGCCGGCCAGCGTGCCGCCGAGATAGAAGTTGACATTGGTCGCGCCGGAGGCGGCGGTGCCGATGTTGCGCACCGTGCCGGTCAGCGTGATCGGGTTGGTCTCGATCGGCGCGTTCGGGGACCAGGTGAGAGCCGAGACCGTCAGGTCGGGGTTCGGCGCGGGGACGCCGATGACCTGGAACTCGGCGACCTGCCCGGCGGGTGCGCCGGTGTTGCCGTTGAACTTCAGCTGGACGTCGGCGACGGTGGCGTTGACGTCGATCGTCACCGTGTTGCCGCCGGAGGCCGGGTTGAACGTGTAGTTCTGCGCCGACACCAGGTTGGTGTAGCCCGTGGCGTTCTGCTCCCGGCCCAGGACCTGGATGTTCTGGGTACGGGTGCCCCACGCGGCGTCCGGGTTCAGCTTCAGCACGACCGAGCTGACGCTCGCGTTGGCGCCGAGCTTGACCGCCAGCGTGTTCGGGTAACCGGCGTTGCCCTCCCAGTAGGTGGCCGTGTTGTTGTCGTTGGCGTTGGCCGCGACGAACGTGTGCACGTGGCCGGACTCGACCATCTCCTTGCCGATGGCCAGGTTCGAACCGGGATCGCCGGTGCCGTTGCGGGTCACCGTGTTGCTGTTCGCCGAGACGTTGCCCGCCGCGTCCTTGGCCCGCACGAAGTACGTCACGGTCGCCGACGCCGGTTGGTTGTCGGTGTAGGTCAGCACGTTGCCGACGCTGCCCCGGAGCTGGTTGTTGGCGTAGACGTCGTACCCGGTGACGCCCACGTTGTCGGTCGAGGCGTTCCAGGTCAGCTTGATCTGGCCGGAGACCGGCTGGGTGAAGGCGAGGTTGCCGGGGGCCGACGGCTTCTCGGTGTCGCCGCCGCCGGCGGCGGCGTAGATCTCGAACTCGGAGATCTGCGCGGCGGGCCAGCCGGTGTTGGCGGTGACGTTGACGCGCCAGTAGCGGTAGGTCGCGGCGCTGAAGTCGATCGTGACCTTGTTACCGGTCGCCGGGTCGAACGTGTAGTTCGCCGAGGCCACCACCGTGCTGTAGCCG
>NZ_JBEXGU010000244.1:0-10276 GCF_040607515.1 Streptosporangium sp. NPDC005286
GGGACCCAGAGCACCGGGGTGTTGCCGACCACGTGCTCGGGGGCGTGGCAGGTGGCTCCGGTGATCAACTGGCTGAGCGAGGTGCTGGCGATCTGCGATGAATTGAGGGTGTGTGTCATGATCCGTTTCCCATGGTTGCGATGTGGTCGACTCGCTTTTGGGCACGCGGAAGCGACGGCTCACGCCGATCGTGTCGAGCTTTGAGTCGTTGCCAAGGGGCCCGGTGGGCTGGCTTCTATATGCGGGAAACGGATTTGAGAACGAGCAACACAGCCCCCGGCGGCGGGCACACCGGCCGCGAAGATCGCTGGGCGGGCGGCGGTGAGAGTGTCGCGGACACCTCAGTGATCATCGGGTCGCCGACGGCAGAGCCGGTCTGCGGCAGGGGGCGCACATCGGTGATCTGCGCCCCGGTGGCCGCGCCACACAGGCGATGATCATGATCGGCGGGAAGACGAGGGCACGGTGCGTGCTCGTGCGACACCGCAGCGACCGCGGAGGGGGTTTCGGTGTTCGAGCCGCCGACGGAGGTCACAGTCTGCACGCCGGGCGCATGATGGTGCGCCGCATGAGCGTGAGCGGCGACGTACAGCGCCAGATGGATCAGCACGACGATGCCGAGTACGGTCAGGCACAGCGTGAAGGCGACGCCTCCACGCCGCGCGACTCGCCGCATCGATCCGATCATGACCACGAACATACATTACCCTGTGTGACCGTTCACATCCGGGATGTGATTTAGTGTTCCGGGAGGGCGTCCACGAGCGGCGGCACCGGCTCGCGGAGCACAGCGCGTCAACCGCGTGGCGGCAGACTTACGGCGGCTGAGGCCATGCTGGCCGAGCAGATGTCGAGGGCGTTCGGAGGCGGGCCGCACCCGGCCGCCATCACCCCGTCCCTCTGAGAGGTGATTTCGGGAATGGAGTGTCCGCGAGCCGGGTGCTCTCTTCACGGGCGCGGGTCACCCGGGCGCGGGCCGGTAACCTTCATCGTGGGAAACAACCATGACAGAGGCGAAGGGGCTGACAGGTGCGGCTCGGCAACCTGGAACGTTCGATCATGGAAGCGTTGTGGAACCATCCCGAGGGCGTGTTCGCCCAGGACCTGGCCGACGCTCTGCCCTCGGCGCCTGCGGTCACGACCGTGTTGACGGTGCTGGTGCGGCTGTCGCGCAAGGGCCTGGTCACCCGGGAGCGCAGTGGCCGGGCCCATCTGTATCGCGCCGCGGGCGGCAAGGACGTCTTCGTCGCCGAGGCCATGCGCCAGGTACTGGACGGCGCCGGTGATGTGGAGGCCGCGGTCAGCCGTTTCGTCGGCAGCGTGTCGCCGCAGGTGGCCGCCGCGCTGCGCGAGGCGCTCGACAACCGGGACCTGGGCAAGACGTCGTGATCGTCTGGCTGGTCGCCGCGGCCGTGGCGCTGGTGCCGCTGCTGGCAGGAGGCCGGATCGCCGAGCGGCTCGCCGGCGCCGGGTGGACGCATCGCTGTCCCCGCGCTGCCCTGGTCATGTGGCAGGCGATCGGGCTGGCCGGCGGACTGGGAGCGGTCGGCATCGGCCTGGTGGCCTCGGTGGCGCCGCTCGCAGCGGTGTTCCCGCACGGTGCGCACACTCTGATCCGTCAGATTCTCGACGGGCGGGGGCTGGACGGTCTGGGACCGGCGCACATCGTCGCGCTGGTGTGGAGCGCCGGTCTGATCGGCTGGCTGTCGTTGCACACCGTGCGGGCCGCGGTGCGCACGGTTCGAGCCCAAAACAGGCAACGGCTGCTGGTGGATGTCGCGGCCGACCCGTCGGTGCTCCACGACGTCTATGTGCTGCCCGGCGCCAGGCCGGTGGCCTACTGCATTCCCGGCCGCCGGGCCCGTATCGTGCTCAGCACAGGAACGCTCGACCTCCTCGATGCCGAGGAGACCGAGGCGGTGCTCGGCCATGAGCGGGCGCATGCCGCCGGGCGCCACGATCTGCTGCTGCTTCCGTTCCTGGCGCTCGCGCAGGCCTTCCCCTGGCTTCCCGCCGCGAGCACGGCCCGCCGGGTCGTCCCCGTGCTGCTGGAGATGCTGGCCGACGACCAGGCCCGCCGCGTACACGGAGAGCTGCCGCTGGCCCGCGCGCTGGTGCGGATGGCCGCCCCGGCGGCCGGCCCCGCCGCGGCGGGCAGCCTGGCGCTGGCCGACACGGCGGTCGTTCACCGCGTGGAGCGCCTTTTGCGCGGTCGTCCCCAGCAGCCGGGCTGGGTGCCGGCCATCGCCTACTGCGCCGCCGGCCTGCTGCTGAGCGGGCCCTTGGCCGTGCTGGTCGCGCCCGTGCTGTGTATCACCATCTGGCGGATCTGAGGCGCCGGGCCGCCACATACCGCAGGGGAAGCCTTTAGGAGATCGCCGGTGACAGGCGGCCCAGCGCCGGAACGAAGCGGCCCGTGATGGAGGCGTGGGTGCGGATCAGGTAGGGCTCCTCGACCACGCGGACCTGCAGTTCGAGCGCAGTGATGAGCGCGGCCAGGGAGGGCGATGAGGGCACCGGCAAGGTCCAGCCGATCGAGGTGGTGGCCATGGTGGTGAAAACGGGGTTGTGTACCAGCCGGAACGGCCCGCCGGTGACCAAGGCGGTGGGTTCGCCCTCGTTCGACGCCCGCCCGCCAGGATGCGCCCATCGCCGACTGCGACAGCAACGTGGCCGTGCCTGCGGCCAGGACCAGGACCGCCGCGCTGATCTGGATCGGGGCGGCCACAAAGGCGGCGATCGGTTCGACGACTCCCGCCAGCGCCGCGACCGGCGACAGCAGGCCGAGCAGGATCGCGGCGGCGAACAGAACTCCGGCCCACCATGCGGCGGAGAATGCCGGGCCGCTACTGCCGGTGCGGCGGCGGTGGAGCAGCGCCCGGACTCCGAAAGTGAGCGCCCCCAGAACCAGGTAACCGATCAAGTAGATCCACGTGGCGAGCATGGCCGCCCCTTCCCTTCAGCACGGCGATGGACGTTGCGTCGTGCCGGGCGACAGCCGGATGCAGGTCTGCTGGGCCTCGCCCTCTTGCCTGAGAGACGCCTTGCGCCCGCATCCAGCGCTCTGCCTGGTCGTGGTGCTGCTGCTGACCATCGGCGTGCTCGTCGTCGAGGTCATCGGCGCGGCACTGTCGGGCAGCCTGGCCCTGCTCGCCGACGCCGGGCGTCATCGACGTCCACGACCTGCACGCCTGGAGCATCACTTCAGGGCTTCCGGTCATGTCCGCCCACGTTGTGATGGAGGGTGGCGCCCTGGTGGACGGCTCCTTCGGTCAGGTGCTGGACCGGCCGCACGAGTGCCTGGCCGGTCACGCCGACCACGAAGGCGCACGGCACCGCCGAGAAGGTGAAGTACCCGCTCCTTATGGCTCCCATATCCGACATGATGTAGAACTTCTACGCCATGTAGAAACCAGGGAGCCCGATGAGTGACGACACGCGTGCAACGATCAAGGAACGACTTTCCGCCCTGCGGGCCCAGCAACGCCGGGCTGAGCGCCTGCGCACGATCGCCGTCGCCGGCGCGGCGGTGGTGGCGATCGGCGCGGTGGTCACGGCGGCCACCGTGCTGATCCTCCAGGAACGCGCCCGAACGTCACTGGAGGCGGTGCAGACCGTCGCCATCCCCCAGCGCGAGCACACCAAGGATCCGGTGAAGTACCCGCAAAGCCCGCCGGTCGGCGGCAATCACGACCCCGCCTGGCAAAACTGCGGCCTCTACAGCCAGCCGCTGCGCGCCGAGAACGTGGTGCACTCCCAGGAGCACGGAGCAGTGTGGATCACCTACCGGCCCGATCTGCCCATGGAGCAGGTGGAGAAGTTGCTCGATCTGGCCCGGGGCCGCGACTACATCATCGTCTCGCCTTATCCGAATCTGTCGGCTCCGGTGGTGGCCAGCGCCTGGGCCAAGCAGTTGAAGCTGGAGGGGGTCGAGGACCCGCGGCTGCCGGCGTTCCTGCGTGCCCACGTCCAGGGCCCGGCCACTCCCGAGCCCGGCGCGTCCTGTTCTGGCGGCATCGGAGAGCCCTACACATGATCCGGCTCCCCTTCCGGTGCCGGCGGCACTTCACCCTCGCCGCAGCGACGGTCCTGGTGATCGCGCTGACCGGCGCCGGCCTCGGCGTCCTGTATCCCCGGCCGCCTGCCGACGACTCGGTGGAGGCCGGTTTCGCCCGGGACATGCAGGCCCATCACGCCCAGGCCGTACGGATGTCGATGATCGTCCGAGATCGCAGCACCGACGCCGAGATCCGGATGCTCGCCTACGACATCGCGCTCAGCCAGCAGCAGCAGATCGGGCAGATGTACGCCTGGCTGCAGCTGTGGGACCTGCCCCAGGCATCCCTGGATGCGCCGATGGCCTGGATGCATCGAGCGCACCACTCCACGACCGGCACGACGCAGAGCATGACCTCCATGCCGGGAATGGCCACCGCCGCGCAGATCAAGCAGTTGGAACAAGCCGACGGGCGCGAGGCCGACGTGCTGTTTCTTCGCCTGATGATCCCCCATCATCAAGGCGGCGTGCAGATGGCGCAGGCCGCGCTGAACGCCACCGGTCAGCCGCAGGTCCGGCGCCTGGCCACCTCCCTCGTGGCTGCCCAAAGCAGTGAGATCGACCTGATGAAGCGCATGCTCACCACCCGGGGCGCCGCCGATGTACTCCCGGCTGGCTGAAGGAGCGCTGGTCAACGGCGCCCTGCGACGAAGGATGCGAGCCTTTCACACCTCCGCGGCGTTGATCGGGCTGCACGACAGCGTGCGTGGCGGACGCGCTCTGGGAATCGGCCGCGGCCAGGACTACAGGATCACCGCGTGCCTGGAGCGCGCCGGCGCGGCGACGGTCGACGTCATCGATCTGGGTGCCACAGATCGGCGCGCTCCTCTGGCCTCAGTGGAGGCCGGCTATGACATCGTGGGCGACTTCGCCGTCATCCAGTTCCTCAACCGCTGGCGCGGCGCCGTTGCACAGGTGGCGAGAATCCTTCGCCCCGGCGGTCTTTTCCATTTCGAGGTGTTCACCACCCGGGCGCTGAATCGACCGGCGGTGGGGCTTCTCTTCGACCGCTGCGGAGCTGAGCACTTCACCAGCGAGGACTTCCTTCACGAGCTCGACATCAACGGGCTGCCCCTCATGTGGCGGGCAACGCGGGAACGTGGCCAACTGCTCCTCGGCGTCGCCCAAAAGCCCCGAAACGACTAAAGGAGCCGCGGTCATGTCCCCGCGTGTGGCCCGCTACCTCCTCGGCGTCGCAGTTGCCGCCCTCACGGCCTTGGCCATCGGTACGATCGTGGGCGGGTCGGCGTCCTCGACGGGGATCGCCGGCCTTTCCGACGCGGGCGCCGCCATCGCCCGATGGGGGTTGCCCCTGGCCAAACTGCTGGCCGATCTCGCCGCCGCGGCCACGGCCGGCGCCTTGGTCGCCGCCATCCTGCTGCCCTCCGATAAGGGAATGCTGTCGCCAACGGCGCTGCCCTACATTCGAGCCGCCTCCTGGGCGGCGCTGAGCTGGGCGATCGCGACCGCGGTAGTCCTCCTGCTCACCTTGTCCGATGTTCTCGCGGTTCCGGCCGGCCGACTCCGGCGAGCACCTCCACGACGGGCGGCGCCTTTCAAAGGCTTCCCGACGGTCCTCACTTTGCTGTTGACGCCCCCACCTTCTACGTCTGGTAGAAGATAAGCGGGCGCGTACCGCGCAAAACCTCCTCCAGGAGCAGAACATGACGACGAATCTGAAGATAACCCTTATCATCGCCGCCGTGATGGCGGCGATCATCGCGGCGATCGCCGTGTTCGGTGACTTCGGAACGCAATCCACCAGACCCGCCGCCGATGCGGCCGGCGCGCAGAGCGCTCCTGCCCAGCTGCTGGTGCGCGAGGACAGCCACAGGCTGTCCACCGCGGCTGACGGCAAGGTCACGCTGGTGGAATTCCTCGACTTCGAGTGCGAAGCCTGCGGCGCGGCCTTCCCGCACATGGAGCGCATTCGCGCCGAGTACGACGGGCGCATCACCGTCGTGGTGCGCTACTTCCCGCTGCCGGGTCACCGCAACGGCGAACTCGCCGCACGAGTCGCCGAGGCCGCCGCCAAGCAGGGCAAGTTCGAGGCCATGTACGCCAAGCTGTTTCAGTCCCAAAAGCAGTGGGGCGAGGCCTCTGAATCCAAGGAGGCGTTCTTCACCGACCTGGCCCAGCAGGTGGGCCTGGACATGACCGCCTTCCCGTCCGACCTCACCGCGCCCGCGACCGCCCAGCGGGTGAGGAAAGACCAGGACGACGGAACGGCCCTCGGCGTCCAGGGCACCCCCACGATCTTCTTCAACGGCGCCCAGCTGACCGAGGCGCCCAGCTACGACAACCTCAAGGCCAAAATCGACGCGGCGCTCGCCTCGTGACCACCTCCGCCATCGACCAGCCCCCGATCACCGCTGAGGGCTCGTCCTCGTCCATCATCATCAGGGCGCTGCCGTTCGTGCTGACGATCGGCGGCGGCCTCGGCCTGCTGGCCGCGTTCTTGCTGATGATCGAACGTCTGCACCTGGCCGCCGATCCCACCTACGTTCCCACCTGCAGCATCAACCCGATCCTCAGCTGCGGATCGGTCATGAAGAGCGCCCAGGCCTCCGTCTTCGGCTTTCCCAACCCGCTGCTGGGCGTCGCGGCCTTCTGCGTCGTGACGACGGTGGGCGCGGCTCTGCTGGCCGGAGCCCGCCTGCGGACCTGGTTCTGGTATGGCCTGCAGCTGGGCACCCTGGCCGGCGTCGTCTTCGTGCACTGGTTGATCGTCCAGAGCCTGTACGTGATCGGCGCCTTGTGCCCGTACTGCATGCTCGTGTGGATCGCGACGATTCCCATCTTCTGGTACGTCACGCTCGCCAACCTGCACAGCGGCCGCATCGCCCTGCCGCGCGGCGTGCACCGGGCCGCCGCGGCGGCGGCCCGGTATCACACGAGCGTGCTCATGGTGTGGATGCTCGCCATCCTCGGCCTCATCCTGCAGCGCTTCTGGTCCTACTGGATCACGCTGATCTGAGATCCGGTCACTGGCCTGGGCGGCGACGCCTGCTCATGACGACGCTGAATACCGCCATGACGACGATGAAACCGACGACCACCCACAGGAACATCGACGGCCCGTCGGGCTCATTGGCCTGCGGGGTCATGGCCGGCTCCGCGGGCTGGGCGCTCGGCGCGGGAGAGCTCGGCGCGGGCGTGCCGGCGGTCTGCGAGCCACCCGCACTCGCACTCGAAGTGGAGGTGGGGGTGGCAGTGGGGGTCGAAGAGGCGATCACGGTGAACGGGATCTCGCCGGTGCGGGGATGGCCGTCGGAGGAGACCACCCGGAAACCGATCGTGTATCTACCCGCCGGAAGCGTCCCGGACAGCTTCTGGATGACCTTCTTGCCCCGCATGCCGGCCTCACCAGACTGGAATCGCTCGCCCGCGGCGTTCAACACCGCCACCTTCGGGAACTTCACCTCCCGTTCGAACTCCAACGTCACTTCGCTGACGTCGGAGACTTTGTCGTCCTTGGCCGGATTGCTGGACTTCAGCACGTCATGCGCCTGAACTGCCGTGATCGGCCACAGCGCCGCGATGAGAGCGACAAGAACGATCGCTGATCTGTGCAGGAACATGAAGTGGCTCCCTTTCGGTGGGGCGTGACCGCCTGCGCTGCGGCAGGCGCATGGGTGATCGACGTACTCGGACAGCGCGCCTGCGCCGAAGACCTGCCGCTCGGCGTGCACCTCGTTGCGCATCAACCAGGTGATCGTGGTGACGAAAGCCCCCTGACCACCGCGCGGACGCGATCTCGGGCGTGAAGCGGCCTTTGAGGCGTCAGGCTGACCATATGGAACTTCTACATTGTGTCGAAGGGAGGTGTCGAGCGCCCCACCGGTAGGGCTCAATGGCCATGTCATCGAGACCCCGCAGCCTGGGCAGGCTCATGCCGGGGGGCAGCAGCGATCACCGGCAGGGCTGCTCTCACCGGTGTCGGCGTCGTTCCCGGCGCGCCTGTTCCCGGGCCCGAACCAACGACACCGGGTGCGGATCCAGCTCAACGTCGCCCTCCGGTGGGGGCGACCACCGCTCCACTGGCGACACCGCCGCATCCAGCACCGCCTGTGCCGACTCATCGGCCCGTTTCCACCGGGTCTTTTCGGCTTCCGCAGCACGCTCGGCGCGCTGACTCGCGGCGCGCTGCCGGGCGAGGATCACCTGTGCCGCCCTCGGCGATTAGGCCAGGATGAACGCTGTGATGGTGGACTTGGACTCCTATGAACTCCTTTGGCCGACAGCATTGTTCGTCACCGAAGGACAGCGGGTCGCGCGCTCCAGCGGTGGAATGTGGAGCGATCGAGAGCGGGGACGGGCGCTCGGGGTGAGGCGCGAAGGCGTGAGGGAGCCGGGGCGGGACCGCTCACATCGGGGTCACCGCCACCGCCGCCGCTCGACCGCGGCCACACGGGGGTGAACGGTGTTCACCAGCCCAGTTCGTCGCAGCCCAGGTGGTCGGCCGGTTCGACCTGCAAGGTGGCGTGAGCCACGTTGTGGCGCCGGCGCAGCAGGTCGCGGGCCTGGTCCAAGACGGCGTGGCTGTCGGCGCCGTCTGAGGTGACCAGGTGGGCGGTGGCCACGTTCATGCCGGAGGTCAACGTCCACAGGTGCAGGTCGTGGACGTCGCGCACGCCCTCGACGGCCACCAGATCACCGGCAACGGCGGAGGCGTCCATACCGGCCGGGACGTGCTGGCCCAGGACCGCGAGCACCTGCCGTCCGAGGGAGATGGCGCGCACCGCGACGAAGGCACCGATGGCCAGCGCGACCAGCGTGTCCCAGATCGGCTGGCCGGTCGCCGCGACCAGCCAGCCGGCGGCGATGACGCCGACCGACCCGGCGGTGTCGGCCACCACCTCAAGGTAGGCGCCCTTGACGTTCAAGCTCTCAGCCGCGCCCGAACGCAGCAACAGCAACACGATCACATTGATGACCAGGCCGATGGCTCCCACGATGAGCATCGGCCCGGAGGAGACCTCGGCGCCGGCGCCGATCCGGCCCACTGCTTCGGCCACCACGTACACCGCCACGCCGAGCATCAGCAGCACGGCCAGCAGGGAGGCGAACACCTCCGCGCGGTAGGAGCCGTAGCTACGACGCCCCGTGGTGTCGGGGCGGGTGGCGATCCGGGTGGCCACCAGCGCGGCGCCCAGCGTCACCACGTCGGCGGCCATGTGCCCGGCATCCGACAGCAACGCCAGCGAACCCGATATCAACCCGTAGACCAGCTCGACCACGAAGTAGGAGCCGATCAGGGCGAAGGAGACCGCGAGCCGCCACCGGTGCCGACCCCCGGCGTGCCCATGCCCATGGCCGTGCCCGGTGCCCATCAGCGGGTTCCGCCGCGTTCGGGGTGGATGGCCTGGGTGTGCTCGGTGTGGGCGAGCGCAAGGTCGAGCAGCATCCGCACGTGCGCGTCCTCCAGCCGGTAGAAGGCCATCCGACCGGCCCGGCGGGCCGTCACGATGCGGTGCGCCCGCAACAGCCGCAGTGCGTGCGAGACCGCCGACTCGCTCTGGCCGCTCACCGCGGCCAGGTCGCACACGCACATCTCGCCCTCCAGCAGGGCCAGCAGCAACCGCAGGCGGCCTGGATCGGCCAGCAACCCGAACACCTCCGCGGTGTCGGTCAGATCCTGCGCGGCGGGCATCCGCTCACGCACCGCCGCCACCCGGGGCGCGTCCACTATCCGGGCGGTACAGCCGTCAATGGCCGCGAATCGCTTATCTGAAGAACTATTCATATATAAAGGTTAACGGCCGCCGGAGGCGACCTGTCAACTGATGCCCCGACTTTCTCGCTGTTTCGATGCTCGGGGCGCCGCTCGCCGCCCGGTGCCCCGATACGGCGTCCTGGTGCGGCAGACACCGGCTGCCAAAAGCGCGGTATCGGAGCGCACCCCCACCACGTAGGCGATGTTCCGTTCGGTCAAGGCCAGCCAGAAGGCCCCGTCTTGGCCATACCCTTCATCGGCGACCACCAGCGGCTCATCCAGCATGTCCACGGCCGGCCGCCATTTGGGCACATGCGCCACCTCCTCAGAGATCCGAACCCGGCGGCGGCGCGCCGTCACCGCTTCGGTATCCGGCACCCGCGGCGAGGACGGATCCCACAGCCGCCGGTTCGCCGGACACGACGCGGCGTCGGTGACCAGATGCACGCTCGGGGCGACCTGGCAGTTGGCCCTCTTGCCCGGCGCCCCGCGGTACTGCGCGG
>NZ_JBEXGU010000245.1:0-10218 GCF_040607515.1 Streptosporangium sp. NPDC005286
AGCCTAAACCGAGGCCCGCCAACAAAAAAAAACAACAAACCCCCCCCCGCCCACCAACAACCCCAAAATTACAAACAACCGTGCCCACACCCCGCCGGCGCGCCCCCCGGGGGCGGCCGCCCCGTCGATCGGCACGCGTGCCGCTTTTACAGGTACTGACCGGTGTTGGCCACCGTGTCGATGGAACGCCCGGCCTCGGTGCCCTGCTTGCCCGTCACGAGGGTGCGGATGTAGACGATCCGCTCGCCCTTCTTGCCGGAGATGCGGGCCCAGTCGTCGGGGTTGGTGGTGTTGGGCAGGTCCTCGTTCTCGGAGAACTCGTCCACACAGGCCGCCAGCAGATGCTGGATCCGCAGACCCTTCTGCCCGGTCTCCAGGAACTGCTTGATCGCCATCTTCTTGCCGCGGTCGACGATGTTCTGGATCATCGCGCCGGAGTTGAAGTCCTTGAAGTACAGGACCTCCTTGTCCCCGTTGGCGTAGGTCACCTCAAGGAAGCGGTTCTCCTCGCTCTCGGTGTACATCCGCTCGACGACCCGCTGGATCATCCCGAAGATGGTCTCCTGGCGGCTGCCACCGTGCTCGGCGAGGTCCTCGGAGTGGAGTGGGAGCTCCGCGATGAGGTACTTCGAGAAGATGTCCCTGGCCGCCTCGGCGTCCGGCCGCTCGATCTTGATCTTGACGTCCAGGCGGCCGGGCCGCAGGATCGCCGGGTCGATCATGTCCTCGCGGTTGGAGGCGCCGATCACGATGACGTTCTCCAGGCCCTCGACGCCGTCGATCTCCGACAGGAGCTGGGGAACGATGGTGTTCTCGACGTCGGAGGAGACGCCCGAGCCCCGGGTCCGGAAGATCGAGTCCATCTCGTCGAAGAACACGATCACCGGGGTGCCCTCGGAGGCCTTCTCACGAGCCCGCTGGAAGACCAGGCGGATGTGCCGCTCGGTCTCGCCGACGTACTTGTTGAGAAGCTCGGGACCCTTGATGTTGAGGAAGAAGCTCTTGCCGGACTGGCCGGTCTTCTCCGCGACCTGCTTGGCCAGGGAGTTGGCGACCGCCTTGGCTATGAGTGTCTTGCCGCAGCCGGGCGGTCCGTAGAGCAGGACGCCCTTGGGCGGGCGGAGCTTGTGCTCGCGGAAAAGGTCGGCGTGCAGGTACGGGAGCTCGATGGCGTCCCGGATCTGCTCGATCTGCCGCATCAGCCCGCCGATCTCCTCGTAGGAGATGTCGGGCACCTCCTCCAGGACGAGCTCCTCGACCTCGGACTTGGGGATGCGCTCGTAGACATAGCCCGAACGGGGTTCGAGCAGCAGGGAGTCGCCTGCCCGGATCGGCTGGCCCACCAGCGACTCGGCGAGCTTCACCACCCGCTCCTCGTCGGCATGCGAGATCACCAACGCGCGCTGGCCGTCCTCGAGAAGCTCCTTGAGCATCACGATCTCGCCAAGCTCCTCGAAGCCGAGGGCCTCGACCACGTTGAGCGCCTCGTTGAGCATGACCTCCTGGCCGCGCTTCAGCGAGTCGACGTCCACCGCCGGACTGACATTCACCCTGAGTTTGCGGCCACCGGTGAAAACCTCCACCGTGCCGTCTTCTCTGGTTTCGAGGAACACGCCGAACCCGGATGGCGGCTGCGCCAACCGGTCTACCTCCTCCTTCAGCGCGACGATCTGGTCTCTGGCCTCCTTGAGGGTGGCCACCAGACGCTCGTTCTGGCCGGTTACGGCCGCGAGGTTCGCCTGCAAGTCATGGAGACGCTCTTCAAGGATCCTGGCCTGCCGGGGAGACTCCGTCAGCTTCCGACGCAACACGGTGATCTCCTCCTGCAGGAAGGAGACCTGTGTTGTGAGGTCAGCGACCTCCCGTTCGCGCTGCGCGGCTCGAGCCTCAGCGTCGTCGCGAGCTGCCACGGCGTCACCTCCTTCCCAGTCGAGACCGACTACTCGAAACCCTACCCATCTAAGGGCTGTCCCTTACCTGGCTGAGCAGTGTTCGTATGACTACATTAAGTGCGCGATGATTAATCCCTTTTGGTGCTTTTAGTGCTAGAAGCATAAGAACACGAAGGTCTGCTCCCGTGTCACTCCCCCACGAACCGTCGTAGCCGAATCGTCATCATGTGGCGGAAGACGTGGACTCCTCACCCTGTGCACCCTTCGCCGGACGTCTACGTCGAGGTGGTGGCGTCACCCCGTCGGCCATGCGACGGGCCGTGACCAGGAAGCCGGTGTGGCCGACCATTCTGTGGTCGGGCCGCACAGCCAGCCCCTCGACATGCCAGTCACGAACCAGGGTCTCCCACGCATGGGGCTCGGTGAAACTCCCGTGCTCCCGGAGAGTTTCGACCGTACGCGACAGCTGGGTTGTGGTCGCGACATAACAGCAGATCACGCCGCCAGGGGTGAGGGCCTTGGCCGCGGCGTCCACACATTCCCACGGGGCGAGCATGTCGAGGATGATCCGGTCGACGTCACTCTCGTCGAGGTCCGCGACGAAGTCGCCGACCACCAGGCGCCACTGCGACATCGGGCCGCCGTAGAACTTCTCCACGTTCTTGGTGGCGATCTCGGCGAAGTCCTGGCGCCGCTCGTAGGAGGTGACGGTGCCCTCGGAGCCCACCGCGCGCAGCAGGAAGCAGGTGAGCGCGCCGGAGCCGACCCCCGCCTCCACCACCCTGGCGCCCGGGAAGATGTCGGCCATGGCCACGATCTGCGCCGAGTCCTTGGGGTAGATGACCGCCGCGCCGCGCGGCATGGAGAGCGTGTAGTCCTGGAGCAGGTGCCTGAACGCCAGATACTGGGTGCCCCCGGACGAACGCACCACCGAGCCCTCGGGCCGGCCGATCAGCTCACTGTGCGGGATCCCGCCCTTGTGCGTGTGGAACACGCCGTCTTCCTTCAGCGTCACCGTATGACGCTTGTTCTTGGGGTCGGTGAGCTGAACCTGATCCCCGGCCTGAAACGGCCCATGCCTGCGAAAACCCATGACCGCAAGGTTAACGGCGCGCGACCGCGGCCGATCCCGCCTCTGGCCGGGAGCGGCGGTCGAGCAGGGGGAAACGGACACGGCTGTCCGGAGCGGACGGACAGCGACGATCTGCAAAATGGTTCGCTCCACTATGGGGGAACTGGTAGCTGTTGTCGTGTGTTTCCCCAAGATGTGATTCCGGCGGGCCCCGTCGTCCTGAGGCCGCTCGCCCCCGCCGACACCGAAGCGATCGTCCGCGCCTGCGCGGACCCGGAGATCGTCCGGTTCCTCCCCCTGGTACCCGTGCCCTACACCCGGGACGACGCCCTCCAGTACCTGGAGATGGCCGAGCAGGATTGGAAGAGCGGGGGAGCCGCGTTCGCCATCGCGGACGCGAAGACGGGCGAGTGGCTGGGCAACATCGGCCTCAAGCCCTCCCGCCTGCGGAGCACCAACGAGATCGGCTACCTGGTCGCACCGTGGGCGCGGGGCCGGGGAGTGGCCACGGCCGCCACCGCCGCGCTGGCCGGATGGGGCTTCGGCCACGGGGTGGAGCGCGTCGAACTCCTCGCCGACGTGGAGAACCTGGCCAGCCAGCGTGTCGCCCTGGCCGCCGGTTTCCGGCACGAGGGCGTTCGGCGCGGGGCCGAACAGCAGCGTGACGGCACCCGCCGCGACCTGGTCTCCTTCGCACGCCTGCGCGGCGACTCCGGCGAGCGGGTGACGCCGTTCCTGCCGGACTTCCCCGGCGGCTCACTGACCGACGGGATAGTACGGCTCAGGCCGCTCACCCCCGCCGACGCCGCCGACTACCTGGCGCTGCACAACCTGCCCGACGTCGTGAGGTACAGCGTCCCGCCCGAGCCCCGCAGCGCCGAGCAGGTCGAGGAGCGGTGCCGCACGGCGGGCGCGACCCGACTGGCCGGCGGGGGGGTCGAGGCGGTGATCACGGACGCCGCGACGGGCGCGTTCGCCGGGGAGATCCAGCTCTCCAACCTGGCCCCGCCGCTGGGGCAGGCCATGACGGGCTACAGCCTGCTGCCGGCGTTCCGCGGCCGGGGCTTCACCACCAGGGCGGTGAACCTGCTGGTCGACTGGGCCTTCGAGCACACCTCCCTGAGCCGGATCATCGCGGGCACCTCCCCCGCCAACGTCGCCTCGCAGCGCGTGCTGGAGCGCGCGGGTTTCGCCCGCGAGGCCCTGCTGCGCGGTCTGCTGCCCGGCCCCGACGGCACCCGCCTGGACGACCTGCAGTGGTACCGGCTGCGGGACACCCCACGCTAGGGGCCGCGTTCAGTCGGCGCCGAAGTGGGCCCTGAGCCTGGCGTAGGCGGCGTCGGTGCCCTGCAGCACCCGGTCGATGTCGGCGTCGGTGTGGGCCGCCGACAGGAACCAGTTGTGCCACGGATGGAGGTAGACCCCCTCCTGCAGGCAGGCCGCGGCCCAGAACATGCCCTTGTCCAGGGTCACATCGCCCTCGAAGGAGAGCCATGGGATCTGCACCGGGCCGGTCTGGTTGACCGTGAAGCCATGGGAGGCGGCCTGGGCGGCGAGGCCCTCGCGCAGGCGGGTGCCCGCGCGCTCCATCAGGGCGATGCCGTCGATGTCGCGCAGCGTCTCGATGGTGGCCTTGGCCGCGGCCATCGGAGCGGCGTTGAACCAGAAGGAGCCCGTGGAGTAAAGCGTCTGGGCGGGCCCTCGCAGGGCGTCCACCCCGGTGACGGCGGCGATCGGGTGACCGTTGGCCATGGCCTTGCTGAAGGCGTACAGGTCGGGGCGCACACCCAGCGGCTCCCAGGAGCCGCCCAGGTCGATCCGCCAGCCACCGCGCACGTCGTCGATCACCAGCGCGGCGCCGATCCGATCGGCCAGCGCCCGCACCCCCCGGGCGAACTCCGCGGCGACGAGTTCCTGGTCCTCGAACGAGTCGTGCTTGAACGGCGTCACGATGATCGCGGCGACGTCGCCCTCCGCCTGCGCCGCGGCGGCCTCGACGCTGGCGAGGTCGTTGTAGGTGAACTCGACCAGGTCCGCGCGCTCGCTGGGGGTGGTCCCCGCCGTACTGGGCGTGCACCACGGGTCGGCCCCGTGGTAGGCGCCGTGCGCCATGAGGACCTTGGTCCTGCCGGTGGCGGCGCGGGCCACCATCAGCGCCTGGGTGGTGGCGTCGGTGCCGTTCTTGGAGAACATCACCCAGTCGGCCTGCGGGACGGTGTCCACCAGAAGCTCGGCGAGCTCCACGTAGACGGGGCCGGGGCCGTTGAGGCAGTCGCCCGCGGCGAGCTGGGCCGTGACGGCGGCCTCGACCGCGGGGTGGCGATGGCCGAGCACGACGGGACCCCAGGAGCACATGAGGTCGACGTACTCGCGCCCGTCGGCGTCCCGCTGACGGCAGCCCTCGCCGCCGACGAAGAACTGCGGGTAGGCGGGGCCGTGCAGGGCCGCGTTGAGGTGGCCGTACATGCCGCCGGGGACGACCTTGGCGGCCCGCTCCCTGAGGCTGGCGTCGATGGACATGCGTCGTCCTTTCGGATCTGGATCGGTTCGGGCGGTTCGGTGCCGTGTCCGGCCGCGAGCGGTGGGATCACTTCTCCTCGCGTAGTGCGCGCGCCCCGTCCAGGCCGGCGTCCGAACCCAGACCGCCCGCGACGCGAGCGGCCAGCGCGGTGCCGAGCCGTGCCGAGCCGGCCACGTCACGGCCGTCGACCAGGCCGGCGATGAACCCGGCGCAGTAGGCGTCACCACACCCCGTGGTGTCGACCACTTCGACGTCGAGGGCGGGAACGCGGGTGACGCCCTCCGCCTCGGCGATCAGGCTTCCGTCCGCGCCGAGCGTGACCAGGACCGCCGAGGGCCCCTCTCCCAGCAGGGCCAGCGCGGCCTCCTCCGCACTGCCCGCACCGCTCATCAGCAGTGCCTGCTCCTCGTTGGGCAGGAGGTAGTCGACGTGCGGGAGGAAGCTCCGGACCCCCTGCATGAGGTCCGGCATATTGGACAGAAGGTCCATTGTGATGATCGTGCCCGCCGCGCGCGCCTCGTCGAGCAGCGCGAAGAAAGCGGGGTCGTACAGGCCCCAGGTCACGTCCATGCCCCCCAGGTGCACGACGCGCGCACCGAGGATCCGCTCGCGACCGACGTCGGCGACGGCCAGGCCCAGGTTGGCTCCGGGGACATGGAAGGACGGGCGCCCGCCGTCCGGACGGATGGGCAGGATCGAGGCGGCGGTCTGCTCCCCCCGCCTGCGGACCACCCCGGTCACGTCGACGCCGCGCCGCCCCATCATCATGACGAGCAGATCTCCGAGCTCGTCGTCGCCGACCGCCCCCACCGAGGCCACCGGGACACCGAGCGCGGCCAGGTCGACGGCGGTCGCGGCCGCGGCACCCGCGGCGGTGACGCGGATCTGCTCCAGCAGGTGGGTGTCCTGCCTGGCGGGAATCGACTCCACCGGCCTGGCGAGCACGTCCACGATGTGCACCCCGAGGGCTACGACGGTCATAGCGAGTCCTCCTCATGTCTTCAGCGGATAATAGACGGGCGACCGACTACAATGTCAACGGATTCCGTTCGGGAGGGAACCGAGTTGCCAAAGATCGTCGATCATGGGGAGCGTCGCGAGGAGGTCATCGAGGCCGCTCGCCGCATCATCCTGCGCGAGGGCATCGAGGCCGCCACGACCAGGGCGATCGCCAAGGAGGCCGGCTACTCCAACGGCGTGCTGACCCACTACTTCGCCGACAAGGACGACATCATGCTGTCGGCGCTGCGCTCCTCGCACCGGCGCATCGTGAAGCGCCTGCGCGGCAAGCTGGCCGGCCTCACCGGGCTGGCGGCGCTGCGCGAGCTCCTCCTCGACAACCTGCCACTGGACGAGGAGCGCACGCGGGAGAGCGGGCTGGAGGTCGGCTTCTGGAGTCGCAGCATGACCAGCCCGGCGATGCTGGAGGCGCAGCGCGCCGAGGCCGAGGAGCTG
The DNA here is from genome assembly GCF_040607515.1 of Streptosporangium sp. NPDC005286. Lineage (NCBI taxonomy): Bacteria > Bacillati > Actinomycetota > Actinomycetes > Streptosporangiales > Streptosporangiaceae > Streptosporangium > Streptosporangium sp. NPDC005286. The sequence goes on from NZ_JBEXGU010000245.1 coordinate 6,941, forward strand.
CGCTACCTGGTGCGCAGCCTGCTCGGCGCCGCGGCCGCCGGTGGGGAGATCTCCACCACCGAAGACCTCGACGACGTGACCGAGCGGCTACTCGCCCTGGTCGACGGGCTGAGCGTGCACCGCCTGCTCTACCCGGGCAGGCTCGGCACCGCACGTCTGGAGCGGGTGCTCAACGCCGAGCTGGACCGCCTGCGCCCCACCGGCGGGTAGCGCCCGGCCACCCCGTGCCCGCTCGGCTCCCGGCGCGCACGCCCAGGGAGCCGAGGCCACGGTCCCGGGGCGCGCGGGCGGAAGCTCAGACCAGCAGGGCGTAGAGCCGGTCGGCCACCCCCCGCGCGGTGGGCCGCTTGGCCACGTCGCCAAGGCATGCCTGGACGAGGTCCGACAGCTCGGGCTCCAACCCCGGATCGATCGACGGCGGCGTGCTGTACACCTTCCGCAGGGTCAGCAGCGGGTCGTGGGTGGGCAGTTTCCCGTAGAGCCCGACGCCGCTCACCGCCCAGTGCAGCGTCGCGCCCAGCGACCACACGTCGCCCGCGGGGGTGGGCGTCTCCCCCTGCAGCAGCGTGGGATCGGTGAACTCCACCGAACCGATGTCCCCCATCCCGGTCACCGTCACGCCCGGCGTCAGCACCTGCGACAGGCCCAGGTCGGAGAGCTTGCCCCCGTCGTCGGCGAGCAGCACGTTGCCGGGGCGGATGTCGCGATGGACGATGCCCTCCTCGTGCAGTGCCTGCGCCGCGTGGGAGACGCAGGCGATCGAGCGCAGCACCCGCTCGCGCGACGGCCGCTCCGCGGGATGCGCCAGCGAGCCGTCCGGCAGGTACTCCATCGAGTAATAGAACACCCCGCCCTGCTGGCCGGCGTCGTAGAGCCGCACCAGATACGGGGAGCGCACCGCGGCGAACGCCTTCAACTCTCTCGTGGCGCGGCGGAAGGCGTCGTTCCCCGTGCCCCCCACCACCTTCACCGCGACCAGATCCGCCTCGATGGGTAACCGCTCGGGCCTTTTCGCCAAGTAGAACTCACCGTGATTACCGGCTCCCAGTGACCGGATGAACTCATAGTCGGCGATGCCTTCCACAACGGTCTCCCTCCATGCCTGCGCAACGTTCGCGACGACACCCCACACACGGTAACGTCGCCTTCGCCATTCTCGGGGCTTTTCTTTGCATACGGAAAGCGTGCTCGCAATTGCTGCACATGGATCTGCTCCTGCTTGACCTTGTCATCGTCCTTGCGGCCGCGCGGCTTTTCGGAGCGCTGGCCAGATGGCTCGGCCAACCTCCGGTCATCGGCGAGATCGTGGCCGGCATCCTGCTGGGCCCCACCCTGCTGGGCCCCCTGATCGGTGACGAGCTGTTCGGCTCCGAGATGCGGCCCCCGTTGCAGGCCCTGGCCAACGTCGGCCTGGTGCTGTTCATGTTCGTCGTCGGCCTGGAACTGGACCAGAAGCTGGTCAGGGGCAAGGGACGGATCGCGGTGACCGTGGCGCTCGGCTCGACCGTGGTGCCGTTCGTCCTGGGCTGCGTGCTCGCGCTGGCCATCGCGGGTGAGCACGTGGGAGGCGACAAGACCCTGCCGTTCGTGCTGTTCATGGGCGCGGCGATGGCCGCCACCGCCTTCCCGGTGCTGGCGCGGATCCTCACCGACCGGGGAATGCAGCGGATCACGCTCGGCGGCCTCGCCCTGGCCTCGGCGGCCGTCATCGACGTGCTCGCCTGGACCGTCCTGGCGGTGGTGGTGGGCATCGCGGGGGCCGGAGAGTCCGAGGGGCAGTGGAAGGTCCTGCTCGCCCTGCCGTACGCGCTGGTGATGTTCCTGGTCGTCAAGCCCCTGCTGGCCCGGCTGGTGCCCGCCTACGAGAAGGCCGGGCGGCTGACACCCGGCCTGCTCTCCCTGGTGCTCCTCGGTCTGATCGGATCGGCCTGGGCCACCGAGTGGATGCATGTCCACTTCATCTTCGGCGCGTTCGTGTTCGGCGCGGTGATGCCCCGCGAGGGGGCGGAACGGCTCAACCACGAGATCCTGGAGCGGCTGGAACAGCTCGCCGTACTGCTGCTGTTGCCGATGTTCTTCGTGGTGGCGGGGCTCAACGTCAACCTGCGCGAACTCGACCTGTCCAGCCTCGGCACGCTCTCCGCGATCCTGGTCGTCGCGATCGGCGGCAAGCTGCTCGGCTCCTACGCCGCCGCGCGGACCCAGCGGCTGCCCAACCGGCAGTCCTGGGCACTGGCCTCCCTGCTCAACACGCGAGGGCTCACCGAGATCGTCATCCTCACCGTCGGCCTGCAGAAGGGCGTGCTCGACGACGAGCTCTACTCGCTGATGGTGGTCATGGCCCTCGTCACGACCGCGATGACCGGCCCGCTGGTGCGCAGGATCTACCCCGACAGGCGGGTGGCCCGCGACATCGCCGAGGCCGAACGTGCCGCCCTCGGCGTGACCGCCGCCCACCGGGTGCTGGTGATCGTGCCCGATCCGCCCGCCGAGCAGGCCCCGTTGGTCGGCCTGACCACCACCCTGGCCCTGTCCAGGTCGCCGTCCGAGGTGGTCCTGGGCCACCTGCGCCCCTACCCGGCGGGCCGCCTGGAGGTCGGCAGCGGCCTCTCCTCGGAGCTGGCCGAGCTGGCCGAGACCCTCCACGACCTGGAGGCGCTGGCCGGCAGTGCCCGCGAGCGCGGCTCGGAGACCAGGGTGGTGAGCCGGTTCAGCGCGGATGTGGCAGGCGAGCTGCCGGAGCTGGCCTCCGGTGCCCGAGCCGACCTGCTGGTACTGCCCGCCGGTGTCCCCGGCTATGCCGCCGTGCGTGACGGCGCGGTCTGCCGCGTGGTGACCGTGTCCTTGCCCATGCCGGAACAGGCCGAGCCCGGCTCCGAACCGGAGCCGGTCGCGGTACGTTACGGCTCCGGTGACGACGCGGCCGCGCACGTGGCGCTCACCCTCGCGATGCTGTGGGACCGGCCACTGATCGTCACCGGCGGGAACCGGGCCTCAGCCCTGGCCCAGCGGCTGTCCAAGCTCGGAGTCGCGGCCGGCACGGGTGCGATCCCCGAGGGTGCGCTGGTCGTGGCCGCCGACACCGGGACCGCCCCGGAGGGCGCGCACCTGCTGGTCCGCCCCGAGCAGGACCCCGACCCGGTCGACTGGGCCGAGGCCGTCTCCGCTCTGCGCGCCCCGGCCCCGCAGCTCTGATCGCACATCGACCTGGCACGCGAGCGGCACGGCGAAAGGACCCCGAGAACACGCCGGGCGGTACGGCCATGGCCGTACCGCCC
>NZ_JBEXGU010000246.1:0-10099 GCF_040607515.1 Streptosporangium sp. NPDC005286
ACCTGCTGGCCCGGACGGGCCGGCGGCGGGTTGGAGCCCAGATCCGACTCGGTCTCCACCACGGAGCCCTGCACCGTCTGGAACTGCAGCGTGGGATAGTACAGGCGGTTGCCGCCGCTGGACCTGCGCAGTCCCACGACGACGCCCGGCACCCGCACCCCGTGCCGCCGCAGCCGCTGCCCGACAGTCATCACCCGGATGCCGGCCCCGACGAACACCGCTCCGACCACGATTCCAAACAATGGCACGATTCCAAACAACGGCACGATGCTCATGTCCACCACCGCCTCCTTCTCATCTCGTTCAAGGGCCGCTGTCGCAGTCCCGTTCGAGGGCCTGCACCGCGCCGATTCGCTCCGGCTCAGGAGGACCGCGGATGAGGCTAGAGGCCGACAGTGGAGAACGACTTGTAGATCATTGGGGCGCCGCGCCTGGACGAGGAGATGGGCAGGTCATTAAGAACGGTGGTTCTCGGGTTCGCCACGTGGGGAACTTCCGCGATCTTCGTGATCTCCGGACTCAGGGGCCGGCCGCCTGCCGACAGAAGCCGTCCGGTGTTGCCGTACCGGCGACGCGTCGGTCGCGAGAACGGGGAACGTCACCTCCACCGTGGTGCCCTCCCCAGGCTCGCCGCTGATGAGGCAGAGTCCGCCCAGCTCCGCGGTGCGCTCGCGCATGGAGGCCAGGCCGACGCCCGAGCGGCGCTCCGGCGACAGGCCCACGCCGTCGTCGGCGATCAGCAGGCGCAGCGCCTCGGGCTCGCGACGCAGCTCGACACGGACGCGAGTGGCACGCGCGTGCCGCCGGACGTTGGTCAGCGCCTCCTGCGCGATCCGGTAGACGGCCACCTCGACGGCGGCGGGCAGGCCGGCCAGGTCGCCCTCGGCGCTCACCTCCGTGGCGGGGCCTTCGGAGTCGGCCGGCCCGGCCAGCGCCTGTACAGCGGCGGCCAGGCCCAGATCGTCCAAGGCGGGCGGGCGCAGGCCGTAGACGAGCTGCCGGATGTCGCCCGTGACCGCGTCCATGCCGGAGCGCAACTCGCGCAGCAGCCCGTCCGCCGCCTCCGGGGAGGTCTTCAGGCTGAGGCGGGCCATGTTGATGGTCATGGCCATCCTGCTGAGCGTCTGGCCCAGGCCGTCGTGCAGGTCGCGGCGCAGCCGCCGACGCTCCTCCTCCCGGGCGGTCAGGATGCGCTCCCGGGAGCCCTGCAGGTCGGCCGCCATCCGCAGCGCGTGCGCCACGTCGGCCGCGTACGGGACCAACGTTTCCAGCACCCGCTCGTCGTGCGCGGCGGGGAAGCGGCGCGGGGCAGGCGGGCCGACCAGCAGCCGCCCCACCTGCTCGCCGTGCCAGACCAGTGGTACCTCGCGCGGGGAGTCGCCGACCTGCCCGCTGACCATGCTTGCCACGCTGACCTGGTCCCCCGGCTCGCCGCCGGTCACCTCCACCGTGACCCCCTGTACCGCCAGGCCCTCGCGCAGCACCCCGATCACCGACGCCAGCGCTTGCGCCGGATCTCCCCGGCGCATCTCCTGGACCAGCCGCTCGGCGAGCACGCGTGGGTCGCCGACCGGACCGTAGAGCAGGCGGTCGACGGCACGTTGCAGCATCCGGCGCAACGGCTGGAAGAACGCGCCCGTGAACAGGGCGGCGGCGAGCCCGGCGATCTGGTCGTACCCGGACACCATCAGGCTCGACAGCGCGGCCACACCGAAGTAGACCCCGCCGACCACGGCCAGCAGCCCTGCGGCGACGAAGGTCCGGCTGATGACGGTGTCGATGCCGTACAGCCGGTAGCGCATCACCGAGAACACCATCGCGACGGGGACGAGCATCGCCCACAGGGTCGACAGCCAGTACAGCTCCGGCACGACGATGCCCACGAGCATGAACACGATGTACCCGGCGAACGCCAACAGCGGCCAGCCGATCTGCCGCCTGCCCACCGGGTCTGCCCGGCGAAGACGCAGCAGCAGGGACAGCGCCGCCAACGGCAGCGTCACCAAGATCCCCGTCCAGGTCAGCACCCCTATCGCCGAGTGGTACGGCGCCAGAGCGGGGATCTGCAGCGGGTTGTGGATGACGACGGGGAACAGGTAGCCCTCAAGCGGCGGATCCGGCCGCACGAACTGGCGCGCGGTCTCGGCACCGATGGACACCACACCCAGCAGCAGCACCGCTCGCCAGCGCGGCGAGGGCAACCTGCCGTCCGGGGAGTACAGCGGCAGCAGCATCTCCAGCACGAGCCCGCACACTGCCCAGCCCACCTGCGCCGGGAACCTCAGGAGCCCCGCCAGCGCGAGATCCCCGCGTGCCGCGGACGCCAGCATCATCGCCTGGCAGAAGTCGTAGACGGCACCGCCGAGCCCGCCCGCGCACATCAGCCATGCCAGCTTGAGCCGAGGCCGATGCGCGATGAGGAACGCGCTGACCACGGGAAAGGTCACCCCCGCCGCCGTCAGCGGCGTGACCGTCACCGGCGGCAGCCACTCCTCCGGAAGTCCCGCGAAGATCAGCATGGCCGCGACCACGAGCACCGGAGACAGCACAGCCAGGACGACGGCGACCGCCCGGGCTGCCCACGCCATCCCGACCCTGCTTTCCGGCTCCCGTTCCTGCTTGACCTTAGCGTGCCTGCGAAACGGCACAAAAGATGTGATTCACCGCCATCGTGGCGAATGGGTTACCAACTGGGAACTCGGCCGCAGGGCGTCCGGGTAATGGCCATGAATCCAACGATGTTGCTGCCGACCTGCGAAGACTCCTCGGGAAACACGATCACGAAACGGCGGACCAAGCTCTATCCATGCAGGTCAGACCTGTATCCGCGGGATTTTTCGCGATTGCTACCGGAACCCCCTCCAGGCAGCCTTCTCCGCCCCATACATGATCAGGGACGCGCATCGAAGTCCCCAGCCTTAACACGGCCCAGGAAGGCCGTCCAGTCCCCCGCCGAGAAGACAAGCGCGGCGCCGCGAGGATCCCTGGAGTCGCAGACAAGGTACTGGTTGTCTACGTGGGCCACCTCGACGCAGTTGTTGCCGCTGCCGCTCAGGCTGCTCTTGTGCCAGACGGCGCTCGCCAGATCAGTCATGGGGAACCTGCACCCCTCACCTCCAGGGAACCTTCTCCGACCCATCACATGATCAGGGACGCGTGTCGAACTCTCCAGCCTTGATACGACCTTTGATTCACCTGGTGCGGCTGGGCTGGGACCTGCGGGGCCTGGGGGTGAGCACCTCGCTGATGCTTCCCCAGGTGGGGCAGCCGGTGCTGGAGATCATGTCCGGGGGCGAGACCCGCGTCCGGATCGACTCCGGACGGACCACAGCAGGATCGATCACGGTCTGCCTGGGCCTGGGCGGCGGCATGATCCACGCCGAGGTGATCGACGACAGCTCGGCCACCAGCCTCCCCTTCGTCCGCGCGACCGACTTCGACAGCGACGGCGGACGCGGCCTGCTCCTGGTCGAGACCATGGCCACCGCCTGGGGCACCCACCACGCCCCCGAAGCAGGCACCGCCGTCTGGTTCCACCTCCCAACCAACGAAACCAACGAAACCAACGAAACCAACGAAACCACCAGAGCCAACGAACCTGACGGACCCGGCTCCCTCTCCAATTGGCCCATCTGACCCACCTGCCCCACCTGACCGAAGCTCCTCGCCCGAGGCGTACCCCTCCCTCCGGTCACAGTGGCAGCCCCTCCGCTCGCGGTGGCGCCCCAAGTCGCGGCGCGCCCTACCAGCGGTGTGCCCCACCAGACGATCACACTCGCCCCCGAGCCAAGCCATGACCGGCAACGACAAGCCCCAGCAAGCCGCGGCCAGCCGACCAACGACGGCAGGCACGATGGGCCCGATGAACCACGACGAGCCCCCTGCGCTCCTTCCCGCACCGGCGCTTCAGCTACGGCAATGGACCCAGAACGCCCCCGTACGGATTGCTTCAGCGTCAAAGAGCCCAATGGGCGGCCCGTAAGAAAGCGACTACGGCCCGCAGGCCGTACGGCGGGACAAGGGGTGCGCGGAGGTGGGTGGGTGCTCCGGGCGGCTTATAAGAATCCGCGACCACCGCGCCCGCCAGGCCGAAGGCCTGAATCCCCAAACCCGCCACCAACAACGGCCGCCCGGAGCACCCGCCCACCGGAGCGCGAACACACATCCGGCAGAACAACAGCCGCCGGGAACACCCACCCGCCAGGAAGAACCCGAACAGACCGCCCGCTAAGCGGAAACGGAAGCGGCGGCCTTGGCAGCGGCGGGAAGGGCGTCGGCGATGCGGGAGAGGGCCTCGTCGTCGTGGGCGGCGGACAGGAACCAGGCCTCGTACGCCGACGGCGGCAGGTAGACACCCTGGTCGAGCATCGAGTGGAAGAACGCCCGATAGGCGGCGGTGTTCTGCTTCTGGGCGGCGTCGAAGTCGACCACCCGCTCGTCGGTGAAGAAGATGGAGAACAGGCTCCCGGCACGCTGCAGGCGGTGCGGCACCCCGGCGGCGGCCAGCGCGTCGGCGGCGGCGCGGCCGATGACCAGGGCCGCGGCATCCACCTGGTCGTAGACGCCCTCGTCACAGGCGCGCAGGGTGGCCAGGCCGGCAGCACAGGCCAGCGGGTTTCCGGACAGGGTGCCCGCCTGGTAGACCGGCCCCTCAGGAGCGAGGTGGGCCATCACGTCGGCGCGACCGCCGAACGCGGCGGCGGGCAGGCCACCGCCCATGACCTTGCCGAAGGTCATCAGGTCGGCGTCGACCGGATCGAGCCCGTACCAACCCGCCTCCGAGACCCGGAAGCCGGTGAGCACCTCGTCGATGATCAGCAGGGCGCCGTGCGCGGTGCACAGCTCCCGCAGCCTGGCGTTGAACCCGTCCAGCGGCGGGACGACGCCCATGTTGGCCGGGCACGCCTCGGTGATCACGCACGCGATCTCGGCGCCGAACGCCTGGAACGCCTCGGTGACCGCCTCGATCGAGTTGTACGGCAGCACCACGGTGTCGGCGGCCGAGGCGCCGGTCACGCCGGGGGTGTCGGGCAGGCCGAAGGTCACCAGGCCGGAACCGGCCGAGGCGAGCAGGGCGTCGACATGGCCGTGGTAGCAGCCGGCGAACTTAATGATCTTGGATCGGCCGGTGAAGCCACGCGCCAGCCGCACCGCGGACATGGTGGCCTCGGTGCCGGAGCTGACCAGGCGGATCTTCTCCACCGGGTCGACCCGGGCGACGATCTCCTCGGCGAGCTCGACCTCGCCGGCCGTCGCCGTACCGAACGAGGTGCCGTCGCGCAGCGCCTCCTGAAGGGCCTCGATCACGGCGGGATGCCGGTGGCCGAGGATCATCGGCCCCCACGAGCAGACCAGGTCGACGTAACGGTTGCCGTCCACGTCGGTGATGTAGGGCCCCTGCCCCGAAGCCATGAAGCGCGGCGTGCCGCCGACGGCTCCGAAGGCGCGGACCGGGGAGTTGACACCTCCCGGGACGATCTCACGTGCGCGGGCGAACAGGTCCTCGGAGTTCTCAGTACGGCTCACGCCCACCAGGGTAGTCACCGCGGGACGAGCCTCCGCCTGCGGCGTTCCCCCCGGGGGAAGGCCGCCCCGGGTTCCGCACCGCGTGTTCGCCCCCACTGAGAGACGGGCTGCCCGAGCAGCCACGCCCCCGAATCACTGCGACCCAGAAAATTCATTCCAAAACGGGACATCTGCCCCGAGACAGCGGGACATCACCTGAGAGATCCTGCCCTCATGGCAGTCACGACGCCCCCCGCACAGCCCCCCGCTGTCCGGCCATCCGGCGTCCACGCCGTGCTCAACGGCGTCCTGGTCTACGGCACGCTGGCGCTGATCGCCGGGGGGATCTACTCCGGCCTGACCTGGCTGACCGGCACACTGTCCGGCGGCGAGGATCCGGTGGCCGGGCTCGTCGCGGCGCTGACCGTGGGCGCGGTCTTCCGCCCGGTACGGCTGCGCCTGCAGCGTGCCGTGAACCGGCTGCTCCGCGTCGAGCACGACCCCTACCGGGTGGCCGACCGGCTGAGCCGCACCCTGCAGGAGGCCGTCGACCCCGCCGAGGGGCTGGCCACCGCCGTGGTACTGGTCCGCCAGGCGCTGCGCGCCGACGGCGTGGCCGTCGAGGTCCACGGTGGAACCGTCGCCGACGGCGAGTTGGGGGAACGGTCGGTCGAGACTCCGCTGGTCTGGCACGGGGAGCCGGTCGGACGGCTGCTCAGCAGCGGTCCCGCCCCCTCACCGGACCTGCTGAACCTGCTGGCCCGGCACCTGGCCGAGCTGGCGCACGCCGTACGGCTCACCGCGGACCTCCGGCGGTCCAGGGAGCGCATCCTCACCACCCGGGAGGAGGAACGGCGCAGACTCCGCCGCGACCTGCACGACGGGCTGGGGCCGACGCTGGCCAGCCTGGCGATGACCGTGGACGAGGCCAGGCTCCGGCTGGAGCGGGATCCCGAGGCCGTGGAGGGACTGCTGATCCGCGTGCGCGACCAGATGGGCGCCGCGATCGTCGACGTCAGGGACCTGGTGTACGGTCTGCGCCCGCCCGCGCTGAAGGACCTCGGCCTGGCCGGCTCGCTGAGCTCGCTGGCCGACGCGCCGGGGCCGCGGGTGGACGTCGCGCTGGCCGGTCCGCTGGAGGACGTACCCCCGGCGGTGGAGGTGGCGGCCTACCGGATCGCCCAGGAGGCGCTCACCAACGTCCGCCGCCATGCCCAGGCCACCACCGCCCTGGTACGGGCCGAGGTGGTACCGGTCAAAGGCGTCGGGCCTACGGTCACCGGAGGCGGATCCGGCGGCATAGCGGACGCTGCGACGGCGGGCGGCGAGTTACGGCTCTCGATCGCCGACGACGGGATCGGCCTGCCGGAAAAGGTCCGCGGTGGCGTGGGCCTGCTCTCCATGCGCGAGCGGGCGGCGGAGACGGGCGGCTCGTGCACGATCGGGCCGCGTCCGGGTGGCGGCACCGAGGTCGTCGCCCGGCTACCCCTCGAAACGGAAGCACCGTGATCTCCTTCATCGGCGAAGACCTCACGACCTCATTCACGGACAACGGAGCCGGCATGACCTCCCCCACGCCCGCAGACCCCGTGACCGTCCCCAGGAACGAAGACAGAACGCCCTCTCCCGCGACCACCGCCAGCGCGACCGTCCCCAGGGACGAGAACCCCATGACCTCACCGGCAGACGGAGGCGCCACGGGGAACCGGCGGCGGACGGCGTTGGCCGTTCTCGTCTGGACCGGCGCGGTGCTGGCGCCGGTCTGCAACCTCCTGGCGATCTGGCTGGTCGAGCTGAGCGCCTCGACCTGGCGCGAGGACTTCATCACCCTGGATCCGACGGTCTTCCTGTTCCCGGTCGCCGGCGCGTTCCTCATCACCCGCCGGCCCCGGCTGCTCGTCCCCTGGCTGCTCTGGGCCAGCGGGGTGGCCGGCGGCCTCTACTACCTGGTCTACAGCGCCGCCCACTGGTTCTACCTCACCGACCCCGGAGGGATCACCCCCTATCTCGGGTGGCTGGCGCTGTGGCTGTGGCTGTGGCACGTTCCGGTGTTCATCTCGCTGCTGCCGCTGCTCTTCCCCGACGGCCGGCTGCCCTCCCGGCGCTGGCGGCCGGTCCTGTACGCCAACCTGGTCCTCATGGCCGGGCACTCGCTGTTCCTGGGACTGGCCCCGGATCCCGAGTTCGAGCTCCAGCTCCCGATCGCGAACCCCTTCGGCGTCGAGGCGCTGCGTGAGATCTCCCCGATCGTGGAGTCGTACATCGGCGCCCCGATGATGGCGCTCACCGCGCTCGGCGTGCTCTCGCTGGTCTTCCGCTACCGGGCGGGCAACACCGAGCTCCGGCGCCAGATCGCCTGGTACGTCGGCGCGCTGGTGGTGCTCCTGGTCTCCTGGATCCTCCGGGTGGCGACCGGCTCCTGGTTGCTGAGGGCCACGGAGACCCTCTTCATGGCCGGAGTGCCCCTGTCGATCATCGCGTCGGTGCTGCGCTACCGCCTCTACGGCATCGACGTCGTGCTCAACCGGGCGCTGGTCTACGGCTCCCTCGTCGCGGTCACCGGAGGCATCTACTTCGGGCTGATCTGGCTGGCCGGTGCCCTGGCCAGCGACCTGGGCCAAGGCGCCGGGCTGATCTCCGCACTGGCCGTGGGCGGTCTCTTCCACCCGGCACGGCTACGCCTGCAGCGGTTGGTGGACCGGGCCTTCGCCGTCGAGCGCGACCCCTACCGGGTCGTCGGCCTGCTCGGCCGTACCGGGCAGGGGGCGCAGGACCCGGCGGCGGCCCTCGGCGAGGCCGTGGCCCTGGTCCGCGGGGCGCTGGGAGCCACCGGGGTCGGCGTCGAGGTCCGCACCGGGCGGGGCGCGACGCGCGTGTTCACCGACGGGGAGCTTCGACCGGGGGCGGCGGAGACGCCGCTGTTCTGGCACGCGGACTGGGTCGGAACCCTGATGGTGGCGGGGGTCCGGCCGGGCCGCGAGCCGATGGAGGTGCTCGCCAGGCACCTCGCCGAGCTGGCGCACGCCGTACGGCTCACCGCCGACCTGCACCGCTCCCGGGAACGCATCCGGTCCACCCGCGACGAGGAGCGCCGCAGGCTGGGCAGGGAACTGCACGACGGGCTCGGCCCGGCGCTGACCAGCGTCACGTTCGCCCTCGACGAGGCGCGCAGAAGGCTCGACACCGACCCTCGGGCCGTCGAGAAGCTGCTGGTCCGGGTCCGCGAGGAGATGATCGCGACGATCACGTCGGTCCGCGAGCTGGTGTACGGCCTGCGCCCGCCCGCGCTGGACGACCTGGGTCTGGAGGGCGCGCTGCGGGCAGCGGCCGGAGAGACCGCGGTGACCGTGGCCGGCCCGCTGGACGACCTGCCCGCGGCCGTCGAGGTCGCCGCCTACCGCATCGCTCAGGAGGCGCTCACCAACGCCCGCCGCCATGCCGGCGCGACCACCGTCCTCATCCGGCTGCGCCGCCTGCCGGGTGAGCTGCGCGTGGAGGTCGCCGACGACGGGATCGGCCTGCCCGAGAACCCGGTCGCGGGCGTGGGGCTGACCTCGATGCGCGAGCGGGCGGCAGAGGTGGGAGGCTCATGTGTGATCGGCCGCGGGCCGGGCGGCGGCACGGAGGTGATCGCCAGGTTGCCGGTGGAGGAGGCCGAGTGATCACGGTACTGATCGTGGACGACCACCCGATCTTCCGGCAGGGTCTCCGCGGCCTGCTCGGAGCCATGGACATCGAGGTCGTCGGGGAGGCCTCCGGCGGCCAGGAGGCCGTGGCACTGGCCGCCGAGCTCCAGCCCGACGTGGTCGTGATGGACCTGCAGATGCCCGGCGGCAACGGCATCGAGGCGACCAGGACGATCACCAGGACCAGCCCGCGGATCGGGGTGCTGGTGCTGACCATGTTCCACGACGACGACTCGGTGTTCGCCGCGATGCGCGCCGGGGCGCGCGGTTACCTGCTCAAGGAGGCCGGCGCCGAGGAGATCGCCCGCGCTGTACACGCCGTCGCCGCCGGCGAGGCCATCTACGGGCCCGAGATCGCCCGCCGCGTCCTGACCTACTTCACCGGCATGCCCGATCCGTCACGTACCGCCTTCCCCGAGCTCACCGAGCGGGAGCGGGAGGTGCTCGGGCTGGTCGCCCAGGGCAAGGGCAACAGCGAGATCGCCGGGCTCCTCTTCCTGTCCGGCAAGACCGTGCGCAACCACGTCTCCAACATCTTCATGAAGCTCCAGGTGGCCGACCGCGCCCAGGCGATCGTCCGCGCCCGCGAGGCCGGCCTGGGTGGCTCTCCCTGACCGGGCGGCTGCTCCGTACCAGAGTCACTCACAGACGTCGGCGAGAAACTCCAGGACGCGGAGCGGATCGGGCAGCGGGCGGCCGTCCGGCGGGCGCAGCCACGAGCAGTGCTGGCCAGCGGGCAGGAGCGAGGGCGGGGCGAGGACGTAGCTGTCACGGCAGTGCCAGCGCAGGCCGGGCATCTCGTCGATGGTGGACGGGCCGAAGTCGAGGGCGCAGGACCACCACTCGTCCTCGTCGTCGGAGACGTTACGAGTGGCCACATAGAACAGGGCCCGGTCGCCGTTGACGGC
>NZ_JBEXGU010000247.1:0-10073 GCF_040607515.1 Streptosporangium sp. NPDC005286
TGGCGCCCGGTGCGACCGCGAGCTTCGGCTTCAACGGCAGCCCCGGCGGCGTCACCCCGTCCAACTGCACGCTCAACGGCGCGGCCTGCGGCGGCGGCAGCACCCCCGGCACCCCGGGCACGCCCGGTACCCCGTCGGTCACCGCCACCACCAACTCCTCGATCTCCCTGTCCTGGGGCGCCTCCAGCGGCACCGTCACCGGCTACCGCGTCTACGAGGGCGGCACCCAGCGGGCCCAGGTCACCGGGACCAGCACCACCATCGGCTCGCTCGGCACCTGCACCTCGCACACCTACACCGTCAAGGCCTACAACGCCCAGGGCGAGTCGGCCGCCAGCGGCGCGGTGAGCGCCACCACCACCGGCTGCACCAACCCCGACCCGGTCGGCAAGATGCCCGGAGCCCCGTACCTCTACATGGGCTGGGGCAACCCGCCGAACCCCGCGACGGTCATGAGCGCCACCGGCGTGAAGTCCTTCACCATGGCGTTCATCCTGTCCAGCGGCGGCTGCACCCCCGCCTGGGACGGTAACCGGCCGCTGACCGGCGGCGCCGACCAGACCGCGATCAACCAGATCAAGGCCGCGGGCGGCAGCGTCCAGATCTCCTTCGGCGGCTGGCAGGGCAACAAGCTCGGCCCGAACTGCTCCACCCCGGCCGCCTTCGCCGGAGCGGTGCAGCAGGTCATCAACGCGGTCGGCCCGGCGGTCGTCGACTTCGACATCGAGAACACCGACGAGTTCGAGAACTACACGGTCCAGGACCGCATCCTCAACGGCCTGAAGATCGTCAAGCAGAACAACCCCAACGTCAAGATCGCCGTCACCTTCGGCACCACCACCACCGGCCCGAACTCCCACGGCATCCGCCTGATCAACCAGGCCAAGGCGCTGGCCGTGCCGATCGACAACTACACGATCATGCCGTTCGACTTCGGCGCCTCCAACATCTACACCGACACCGTCAACGCCTCCGAGGGCCTGAAGAACGCGCTGAAGGCGGCCAACGGCTGGACCGACGCGCAGGCGTACGCCCGGATGGGCATCTCCGGCATGAACGGCCTGTCCGACCAGCAGGAGCTGACCACGGTGGCGGCCTGGACCCAGATCCGCGACTGGGCCAAGTCCAAGGGCCTGACCCGTCTCGCCTACTGGGCGGTCAACCGCGACCGTCCCTGCCCCGGTGGCGGCGTGGTCTCCAACTGCAGCGGCATCGCCCAGTCCGACTGGGACTTCACCCGCGTCACCGCCGGCTTCTAAAACCGCACGAAGCGGGCCCGCCCAGCACGAAAACGTCTGACGCGGGCCCGCCCAGGGCGAAAACGCGGAGCGAAGGCGCACCGAGCGAGAACGCCCGGGGCGGAAACACGCCGCGCACGATCCGTACGGCCGACACGACTCGTACGGCCCGCACCCCGCCCGGGGGGCGGGCCGTACCCCCACGACACCCTCCTAAAGATTTTTGCGGGGTAAATCGGATGCACCTCAGGAAACTCGCGGCGATCGCCGTACTGGCGCTGGGCGGGACGATGCTCGCCGCGTCACCCGCCCACGCCGCCAACATCGCGGTCAACCCCGGCTTCGAGAACGGGCTGACCGGATGGACCTGCACGGCGTCCTCCGGGGCCACGGCGGTGTCCTCGCCGGTGCACGGCGGTACCAGGGCACTGCAGGCCACACCGGCCGGGAACGACACCGCCCGGTGCCAGCAGACGGTCAGCGTCAGACCGTCCTCGGCCTACACCCTGTCGGCCTGGGTCAGGGGCGGCTACGTCTTCCTCGGCGCGACCGGCACCGGCGGGACCGACCCCAGCACGTGGACGTCCTCGCCGTCGTCCTACGCCCAGCTGTCCACCTCGTTCACCACCGGCGCCTCGACCACCTCGGTGACGATCTACGTCAACGGCTGGTACGGCCAGGGCACCTACCAGGCCGACGACTTCGTCCTCGACGGCCAGCCGGGCCAGGGCCAGCCCCCCGCCGCACCCACCGGGCTCACCGGCACCGGCAACGTCACCACCGCGTCGCTGAGCTGGAACGCCTCCTCGGGTGCGACCGGCTACAACGTCTATCGCAACGGCACCAAGGTCGGCAGCGCCACCGGGACCACCTTCTCCGAGACCCCCGGCGCGGGCACCCACAGCTACCAGGTGAGCGCGACCAACGCCTCGGGTGAGTCGGCGAAGTCGGGCGCGGTCTCCGTGACGGTCGGCAACGACCAGCCGCCGCCCCCGTCCGTACCGTCGGGGCTGGCCGCCACCGTCAGCGGCACGAGCGTCTCGCTGAGGTGGAACGCCTCCTCGGGTGCGACCGGCTACAACGTCTATCGCAACGGCACCAAGGTCGGCAGCGCCACCGGGACCACCTTCTCCGAGACCCCCGGCGCGGGCACCCACAGCTACCAGGTGAGCGCGACCAACGCCTCGGGTGAGTCGGCGAAGTCGGGCGCGATCTCCGCGACCGTCACCAACATGCCGCCCCCCGGCGACCTGCCCAAGCGGGTGCTGGTCGGCTACCTGCACGCCTCCTTCGCCAACGGCTCCGGCTACATCCGGATGGCCGACGTCCCCAATGAGTGGAACGTCATCAACCTGTCCTTCGGCGAGCCCACCTCGGTGACCTCGGGGGACATCCGCTTCACCCAGTGCCCGGTCGCCGAGTGCCCCAACGTCGAGTCCGAGGCGGAGTTCATCGCCGGAATCCGGGCCAAGCAGGCACTCGGCAAGAAGGTGCTGATCTCGATCGGCGGCCAGAACGGCCAGGTCCAGCTGAGCACCACGGCCGCGCGCGACAAGTTCGTCCAGTCGGTGAGCGCCATCATCGACAAGTACGGCCTGGACGGGCTGGACATCGACTTCGAAGGCCACTCCCTCTACCTCGACAGCGGCGACACCAACCTGTCCGCACCCACCACCCCGGTCATCGTCAACCTGATCTCCGCGCTGAAGACCCTCAAGGCCAGGTACGGAGCCCGGTTCGTACTGACCATGGCCCCCGAGACGTTCTTCGTCCAGCTGGGCTACCAGTTCTACGGCCCGGGACCGAACGGCTCCGCCGACCGGCGGGCCGCCTCCTACCTCCCGGTCATCCACGCGATGCGTAACGACCTGACCCTGCTGCACGTCCAGGACTACAACTCCGGGCCGATCACCGGGCTGGACAACCAGTACCACACCATGGGCACCCACGACTTCCACGTCGCCATGACCGACATGCTGCTCGCGGGCTTCCCGATCGCCGGCAACCCGGCCAACGTCTTCCCCGCGCTACGCCAGGACCAGGTCGCCATCGGCCTGCCCGCCGCCGCGTACGCGGGCAACGGCTTCACCACGGTGGCGGAGGTCCAGAAGGCCTTCGACTGCCTGGCGAAGGGGACCAACTGCGGTCCGTACCGGCCCAGGGGGGTCTACCCGAACCTCCGCGGCCTGATGACCTGGTCCATCAACTGGGACAGGTACAACGCCTTCGAGTTCTCCCGCAACCACCGGGCCTATCTCGACGGTCTGGGCTGAGAACTCCTCGCCGCCGGGAGAGACGGACTTCCGGCGGCGAGGTTCCCCCCTCCGCGTCCGCGGGTCTCATGGGGCGGGTACGTCCTCTTACGCCCAAAGCGGTTCGCGATCGTCGCTCTTTGTGACGGCCCGGATTCCCAGAGTCGCCAAAACTGGCAGAGAGGTCTCGGTTTAGAGACCGGGTGGCCGGTCGGCGGTGAGGTCCGGCAGGCTAGAGGCCGTCATGGACTACGCAATTCTCACGGGGTTCGTCCTCGTCACAGGTGTCGTGCTCGCCCTGGTCGCACAGTGGAAGGGCTGGCGGCCCTCACTGCTGGCCGTGCTGGTGGTCGGAATCGTCTTCAGGGTGCTCATCATGACCACCTCGGCGATGGACACCTGGCAGCCGGTCGACTTCGTCAACAGCTTCAAACCCGCGGGTGAGGCGGTCCTGAACCGTGAGGATCCCGTCCTGGGGAGCAACGGCGGCTGGCACTTCCTGCCGACCATCCCCTACGTCTACGGCTTCCTGCTCTGGCTGGGCATCCCCTGGGAGATCGGCGGGCGCCTGGTCACCGTGGTCGCCGACATCGCGCTGATCCCGCTGGTCGGCAAGCTCGCCGGAGGCTCCAAGGCGTCGTTGCGCGCCTTCCAGTACGCCTGCAACCCGCTGGCCATCCTGGTCGCCTCCGTGCACGGCCAGGTCGAGCCGGTCGCCCTGGTCTTCGGCGTCGCCGCCTTCGTCGTCGCCCGGGGGCCCGGCGACCCCGACCGGCCGGGCATCCGGACCGACGTGGTCGCGCTGGTGCGGGGCAGCGTCGCGTTCCGAGGCCTCCCCGGTGCCGTCCGGCATGCCACGGGTCCCACCGGCGTGGTCCGCAGGGCGCTCACCCCGCGCCCAGGCGACCGGCAGTCCCTACGCCGTGCCCTGTTCGCGGGGCTGCTGATGGGCCTGGCGCTCTGTGCCAAGAGCTGGCCGATCTGGCTCATCCCGGGCATGCTCCTGCTGCTGCCCACCTTCCGCGCCCGCGTCGTGGCGTTCGTGGCCACCGGCATCGCGCCGATCTTCTTCCTGGTCACCCTGCCGATCTTCGCGGGCACCTCGCTGAGCCAGATCCCCGAGGTCATCCGGGTGATCCAGGACGTCCGCCCGATCGTCGGCCAGTGGACCTGGAGCGCCATCCTGATGGGCGGTGTCAACGATCTGAACCAGGCGATCGCCACCTTCGGCACCCGTCTGGTCTACGTCACCCTGCTGGTGACCGCCTTCCTGTGGCGCCGCGCCGACCCGGTCGACCTCACCACGGCGCTGCTGGTCGCCTTCATGGTCGCCACTCCCAGGCTCGGCGCGCAGTACCTCCTGTGGTTCATGCCGTTCCTGGTCGCCCGTCCGACCCGTTTCGCCTGGCCGGCCATCATCGGCGTGTCCTTCTGGGCCGCGTACGGCTACCTCTACATGACCCAGTTCGACTCCGCCACCTGGCGGAGCCTCCATGTCTTCTGGTCCCAGGGCTCCATCGTGCTGCTGCCGATCCTGGTGCTCGCGATGCCCTGGGCACGCCGCGTCTTCAAAGCACCTGACGCTCCCGAGGAACCGCCATCCCCGCGGCCCGTCCCGGCCTCCCCCAGCCTGTCACCGCCGTGATGGGTTAGCTGGTTAGTGTAGGCAGGTGTGACGAACACTGTGGAAATTCTGCGCTACACGGCCTTCACCCATGATCCCGAAGGGGGGAACCCCGCCGGGATCGTCCTCGACGCGGCCGGGCTCTCCGACGAGGAGATGCTCGCCGTCGCCGCCGAGGTCGGATACTCCGAGACGGCGTTCGTGACCGCTCGCGACGACGGGCGGCGCGCCTTCCGGGTCCGGTACTTCGCGCCCTCGACGGAGGTGGCGTTCTGCGGGCACGCCACGATCGCCACCTCGGTGGCCCTGGCCGAGCGCCTCGGGACCGGCCGGCTGGTCTTCGACACGAACGCCGGTGAGATCGTCATCGACACCGAGATCGCCGACGACGCGCTCCGTGCCACGCTCACCAGCGTCCCCACCTACTCCCGGCCTGTCGCGGAGGAGACGCTGGAGGAGGCCCTCGCCGCCCTCGGCTGGTCCCACGACGAACTCGACCCGGCCTTTCCTCCGCACGTCGCGTTCGGTGGCGTGCAGCACCTCGTGGTCGCCGCGGCCTCGCGCGAGCGCCTGGCCGACCTCGACTACGACTACGAGCGGCTGAAGGCACTGATGATCCGCGAGGACTGGACGACGGTGAACCTGTTCTGGCGGGAGAGCGACGAGCGGTTCCACACCCGCAACCCTTTCCCGGTCGGGGGCGTCGTGGAGGATCCGGCCACCGGGGCCGCGGCCGCCGCCTTCGGCGGCTACCTGCGCACTCTCGGCTTCGGCTGCTCGGAGTTCACCGTCATCCAGGGGGTGGACATGGGACGGCCCAGCACGCTGAAGGTCTCGATCGCCTCGGCTGACGGCCGGAGCCGGGTGAGCGGCGGAGCGGTGGCGCTGGAGATCGTCTGAATCCCCGGCACGGCTTGACTTTGACCAAGCACTTGCTCAAGATCCGGGTGTGGTGACATTCGCGGACCTGATCCGGGCGCGGGCCGGTGACGAACATCCCGGCCTGCGCTTCGAGAACGAGAGCTACAGCTGGGCGCGGATCGTCCACGAGGCGGAACTGCGGGCGGCACTGGCACTGGACATGTGGGAGCCGGGCCGCCCGTTCCACCTCGGCGTCCTGCTGGAGAACGTCCCCGAGTACGTCTTCTGGATCTTCGCCGCGGCTCTCTCGGGCGCGACCCTGGTCGGCATCAACCCCACCCGGCGCGGCGCGGAACTCGCCGCGGACATCCGGCACACCGACTGCCACCTCATCGTCACCGACACCCCGCGCTCCGCCCTGCTCGACGGTCTCGACCTCGGGCTGCCACCCGGCCGGGTCCTGCTCGCCGACACCGACGGCTACCGCGCGCTGCTGGCCCGCCGCACCGGCACCGAGGCGAGGGCGGCCCTCGACGCCGAGAAGCCGCCACGGCCCGAGGAGGCGTTGCTGCTGCTCTTCACCTCGGGTTCGACCGGATCCCCGAAGGCGGTGATCTGCGGTCAGGGGCGGCTGGCGGCCATCGCGGGGCGGGGCGACCGGTTCGGGATCGACCGGGAGTCGGTGACCTACCTCGCGATGCCGCTCTTCCACGGCAACGCCGTCATGGCCAACCTGGCTATGGCCACCGGCGTGGGCGCGACGGTGGCGATGCGCCGCCGCTTCAGCGCCTCGGAGTTCCTCGCCGACATCCGCAGGTACGGCGTCACCTACTTCAACTACGTCGGCCGCGCCCTCGCGTACATCCTGGCCACCCCCGAAGGCGACGACGACTTCCGCAACCCGCTGCGGGCCGCCTTCGGGACCGAGGCCTCCTCCCGCGACCTGACCGAGTTCGCCAGGCGGTTCGGCGCCCAGATCATCGAGGGGTACGGCTCCTCGGAGGGGGCGATCGCGATCAGCAAGGTTCCCGGAACCCCGGCCGACGCGCTCGGCCTGCCGCAGCAGGGGATGGACGTCGCCGTTCACGACCCCGCCACCGGCCGCGAGTGTCCGCGGGCCCGCTTCGACGACAGTGGCGGGCTGGTCAACGGGCACGAGGCGATCGGCGAGATCGTCCGGCGCGACGCCTCCTTCGAGGGCTACTACAACAACGCCGAGGCGGACGCCCAACGGCTCCGCGACGGCTGGTACTGGAGCGGCGACCTCGCCTACCGCGACAGCGCCGGATACTTCTACTTCGCGGGCAGGGACGCCGACCGGCTCCGGGTGGACAGCGAGAACTTCGCCGCCGCGCCCGTCGAGCGCATCCTCGCCCGCTACCCGGGCACGGTCATGTGCGCCGTCTACGCGGTGCCCGACCCGCGCACCGGCGACCAGGTCATGGCCGCGCTGGAACTCGACGGCGACTTCGAACCTGCCGGATTCGCCGTGTTCCTCAACGCCCAGCCCGACCTCGGCACCAAGTGGGCTCCCCGCTTCGTACGGCTGACACCGGAGATGCCGCTCACCGCCACCAACAAGGTGGACAAGAGCGGTCTGCGGCGCCAGCTGTGGGAGTGCGCCGACCCGGTGTGGTGGCGGCCGGGACGCGACCTCGCCTACGTCCCGCTGACCGAGGAGGCGTGCTCGGCACTGCGTGCCAGGTTCGTCGACTTCGGCCGCGCCCGGCTGCTTCCCTAGTGCCCGTCAGTATCCGCCGCCGGACTGTCCGATCAGCCGGCCCAGGGGAACTCCCGCCAGCCGCCGTACCTCGTTCGCCATGTGAGCCTGGTCGGCGTATCCACTGGCCGCGGCGACCTCGGCCGCCGCGATGCCGCGCCTGGCCAGCCGCAGCGCCCGCTGGAACCTGACCACCCGCTGCAGCGTCTTCGGGCCGTACCCGAAGGCCCGCAGGGACCGGCGCAGAAGCTGCCGCTCGCCGAGCCCCAGATCCCAGGCCACCTCCCTGACGCTCCGCCCCGCCAGCAGTGCCTCGGCGATCGCCGACGCGGCGGGATCGGGCTCGGACGTCGTGCGCATTCGTACGGCCAGAACCCGTTGCACGGCGTCGGTGACCGGCTCCGGCGACCCTCCCGTGAAAGGGGCCAGCTCGGACAGTTCCCTGAGCGGTTCCAGCTCGGACAGCGGTACCCGCAGGTCACGCAGGCTGTCGAGCGGCACGCCGAACAGCCCGCCCGCCGCGCCGGGTCTGAACCGGATCCCGATGTAGCGGTCGCCCGGCGACATCCACACGGTTTTCGGGCCGGTGTCGGGACCCGCGACCTGTGCTCCTCCCGGACCCCAGATCAGATCCACACAGCCGTCGGGCACGACCAGCTGGGGCGTGCCCGTGGTCGTGACGGCGGTTGTGACGGTGGTTGTGACGGTGGTCGCCTCGTTGCTCCACACGCAGGCCACCCGCCCGGCGACGCGGGAGTCCGGAGCCCACTCGCGATACATGGCCTCAGGTTACGGGCGGCTGTCTCCTCCTCCGTTCTTCTCCTGCCGGTCGCCCGTCGTCGAGTCCTCCGCCGCCGGCTGCCCCTCGTCGGGCACATTCCCCGAGACGAGGGCGGCGGCCCACTCGCCGTCGGGATCGCTGTCGATCAGCAACGTGCGGGTCAGCAGGCTGAGCGGGATGGCCAGCAGCGCGCCCAGCGGGCCGAGCAGGAACGTCCACAGGATGAGCGAGATGAAGGTCAGGGTCGTGGACAGCCCGACGGCGTCACCGAGGTACTTGGGCTGGATCAGCGACTGCACCACGAAATTGATCAACACATAGGCGACGATCACGAAGAGCATGGTTTTGGGGCCGCCCGACAGGAGACCGAGCAGGGCGGGCGGTATCAGGCCCAGGACGAAGCCGATGTTGGGGATGTAGTTGGTGATCAGTGCCACCACGCCCCAGAGGAGGGGGAGTGGCACGTCGAGAAACCAGAGCGCGGCCACGTCCAACGCGGAGCAGACCAGCCCGAACGCCGTCGACACCACAAGATAACGACGGGTCCGGTGGGCGAAGTCGTGGAGCGCACCGATGAGCAGGGGTCTGCGCGCCGCCCCCATGGCGAGAATCCTGGAGAAGGCCTGCGCGTCCAGGCACATGGCCAGGAGCAGGACGATGATGAGAACGATGCCGGAGAACGCGCCCACCAGCCCGCTGAGGAATTCCTGCGCGATCGTGAAGACCTTGCCGGGATAGAAGGAGTTGATCGCCTGGTTTATCTGCCGCGTGCCGATGCCGAGGTTCGCCGCCAGTTCCTGTGCCTGCAGAACGAGGTGCTGGAACTGCTTGTCATAGGTGGGTATGAGAGCGGCCAGTTGCGCGATGGCAAGGGTCAGGATCGCCACCATGCCCAGGAGTATCAGCAGCAAGATCACCAGGGGGACGGCCACCAGTACCCACCCGGGAGCACCGTGCCGGTGAAGCCAGGTCCTGACCGGGGAGACCGCCAGGACCAGGACCAGCGCCAGCAGTGCCGGTCCAACGATCGAGTTGACTTGCCTGACCCCTCCCAGGACGATCACCGCACTCGCGGCGCAGAGAAGCACGACGAGCGCCCTGGGCAATACTCGCTGGTCCGTCATATTCGATCTCTACCCAGCGAACGGGAAACACGTCTCCATGGGGCACGCGCTTTGATTTGACGGGACCCGGCGGCGTACATAGAGTTCACAGGCCCGAGGAGGTCGGCGGAGATCGCCAGAGCCTCGGGACCACCCTTTTGATCAGTTCCCTCGTCGGGACGCATGCGTCGCGCCGAGATCCGATTGGACAACAACCGGATGTTGGAGTAAGTTAGAGGGGTTGCCCTGGAAACAGGGTGGTCGCAATCCTAGCGGGTTCGGCGGGTCTGAGTCGATGGTCGGGAAGCCGACAAGTTGACACAAACCCGGCAGATCCGATAAGATGGTGGCACGGAATGGAACGCCCCGAAGCCCGGGACACCGCGAACGCGGGTCTGCGGACAACGGTGTACGCGTCCGTTTCTTGAGAACTCAACAGTGTGTTAAAAGCCAGTGCATGAAGCACAACCCTGTCCAACCTGCCCTTTCATCGG
>NZ_JBEXGU010000248.1:0-10019 GCF_040607515.1 Streptosporangium sp. NPDC005286
CGGGGCCCCGCGGCCGCTTGCCGGGGGTCGCCCCCCCCCCCCCTCGTTTCCGGGAGCGGGGCCTACCCGCTCAACGGTCCAGAGGGTTGGCGGCGATCCGCTCGGCGATCCCCGAGCGGACGAACCGCCCGGCCAGGCTGTCCGGCTTGCGCGCGGCCTGGTCCGCGAAGCACCCGGCGAACTCCGGGCCGATCCCCAGCCTGGGGTAACGCTCGAGCACCTCGGCCCGGAGCCCGGCGGGGAAGTCCTCCGACCCCCGCCCGGAAATGTCCAGCCCGGTGGACAGTTCGAGCAGGTGCCCCTCGGGATCCCACCCGGGGTCCACGCCGTCCCACATGTGGCGTACGACGATCTCCGACGCGCGCACGCGGCGCTCGACGGGCCATCCGGCCCCGGCGGCGAAGACCCATGCGACATGGCCCCCCGCCTCCTCGAACGGCACGGTGTGGCTGTCGAACTCCTTGACCAGGCCGATGTCGTGCATCATCGACGCGACGTACAGCAGCTCGGCGTCGAAGGCGATGTCGTTCATCGCACCGTAGGCCGCCGCCCACAGGTAGGCGCGCACGGAGTGGTTGAGCAGGGCGGGCGAGCAGTAGGCGGTCGCCACCTCCAGCGCGCCGCGGGCGGCCGGTGTGTCGGGGATCACGATGTCGGCGAGTCTCATATGCCCAGCCTGCCGAAACGCGGTTACGCCCGCGAGTGGCCGCAGGGACATCGACCGGCAGGATCAGGCCACTCGCGCCGGGAAACCTGGGAAACCTGGGAAACCCGCATCTAGTTGCTAACGATGTCCCGGAAGCACCCATCCCGACTTGACCGTTTTGGTGGGATTCGGACAGCATGATCCACTCCCCTCGTTCGGCCCGGAAGGAACTGGCGTGCGCCGCCGCACACAAGCACTCGCTCTCTCCCTTGTCCTCTTGACGACCTGTGGCGCCACGGCCGGCACCGCGGAAGCACGGGAGGTAAAACGCACCGCCGAGTGCCAGGGTGACTGGCTACCGGCCACACCGACGGCGGCGGACATCATGAACGGCGAGGTCGCCTTCCTCGACCTGGCCCCGGTGAAGATCGGCAAGAACGTCGACTGGCGCACCGATCCCTACCGGAACCGCTCCTGGAGCATGGTCTTCCACTCGCTGCGCTGGATGGGCCGCCTCGTCGCCGACTACGAGACGAACGGCAACGAGGCGTACCTGGCGCGGGCCGTCGAGATCGCCAAGGACTGGGTGGCCGACAACCCCCGCGGCGGCGCGGGGGCCAGCCCGTACGCCTGGCAGGAGCACCCGATCGCGCTGCGCGCCCCCGCGCTGGTCTGCCTCAGCAAGCACGTCAACGAGTCGTGGCTCTCCCGCAGCCTGGCCGAGCACGCCAAGATGCTGTCGGACCCGAAGCTGTACGAGAAGGGTCACAACCACGGCATCGACCAGGACATCGCGCTGCTCGGCATCGGCTGCCGCTATGGCCGGGATCAGTGGTCCAGCCTCGCGATCAGGCGGCTCACCGAGACCGTGAAGCTCGACGTCGACTCCCAGGGCGCGCTGCGCGAGCAGGCCCCCCGCTACGCGATCTACGTCTACGAGCGGCTGAAGGTCGCGATGGACAACATCAAGTCGTGCGGGCGGAAGGTGCCCGCCGACATCGCACGCCGCTGGGAGTCGCTGGAGGACTTCATCTCCCACTCCACCCAGCCCGACGGGTTCATGGTCCCGATCGGCGACGGCGGCGCGGACGTGCGGCCCGTCGGCTACTCCCACCCGAAGAAGACGGTGCGGGTGTTCGGCAACGGCTATGTCTACGGGCGCACCGCCTGGGACAAGCCCGAGTCGGCGTTCTACTCCATCCGCTTCGGGCCCGGCATGAAGTACCACGGCCACGAGGACCACCTGGGCGTGACCTACTACGCCCAGGGCCGCGACGTCCTGGTCGACGTCGGCTTCGACTCGTACGAGAACAGCGGCTACCGGCACTGGACGATGTCGGCCGAGGCGCACAACACCTCGATCGTGTCCGGGGCCAGGTTCCGCGGCAAGACCGCCACCACCCTGAGCAGATCCTCGATCGGGTCCGAGCGGCAGAGCTACCGGCTGACCGACAGGGCCTACGGCGTGCCCAGGACCCGCTCGGTGCTCGTCAACCACGGCAATGACCTGATGGCCGTGCTGGACACGGTCCCCAAGGGCTCCTCGGTCCGCAACATCTGGCACTTCTCCCGCGACCTGTCCACCGTCTCGAACAGCGGCGGCCAGGTCGTGGTGAAGGACAAGGCGGGCTGGAAGGCGACGCTCGTGCAGGTCTCGATGCCCTCCTGCAAGCCGGTCGGCGGGCTCAAGGTGATCCGCGGCCAGAAGAACCCCTACCAGGGCTGGGTCTCCTCCGCCTACCTGCAGAGGCACCCCGCGCCCGCGGTCGTCGCCCCCGCCTCGGGCGACTCCGTGCTGACCGTGCTGGTGCCCGGCACCGGCACGCCGTCGCTCTCCTGCGCGGGCGGCAAGGTCAGCGTGGAGACCTCCGAGGGCCCGGTGAGCTTCCGCGTCGGCGGCGCCGACCTCTCCTGACGGCCTCGCCCCCGGCTGAACCGGCCTGGCCGGGGGCGCTCGGGGCCGCTCACGCCCGCCGGGTCAGGAGGGCGCCCGGCTGGGCGACCCCGACCTGAGCCGCCCGGCCACGCCCTCCGGAGGGCCTCCCGTACGCGCCCTTCGGGGGCCGCCTCAGTCGGTGTGGCCGGCGCGCAGCAGGCCGTAGGTGACGGCCTGCTCCAGCGCCTGCCAGGACGCCTCGATGATGTTCTCGTCGACACCGACGGTGGACCACTCCCCGGCCGCGTCGCTGGAGGTGATCAGCACGCGCGTGACGGCGTCGGTGCCGTGCGTGCCCTCCAGGATGCGCACCTTGAAGTCGATCAGCTCGACCCCCGCCAGCTCGGGGTAGAGCCGCTCAAGTCCCTGTCGTACGGCCCGGTCGAGGGCGTTGACCGGACCGTTGCCCTCGCCGGTGGCGACGATCCGCTCGCCCTTGGCGTGCAGCTTCACGGTGGCCTCGCTGACGACCTCGCCGCCGCGGTTCTGCTCGACGATCACTCGCCAGGACTCGACCTGGAAGTGACGCCTGCGCTCGCCCGCGACGGTGTCGCGGAGCAGCAGCTCGAAGGAGGCGTCGGCGGCCTCGAAGGTGTAGCCCTTCGACTCCATCTCCTTGACCCGCATCACCAGCTCCCGCGAGGTGTCGGGGGCCAGCTCGTAGCCCAGCTCGCGGCCCTTGAGCTCGACCGAGGCGCGTCCGGCCATGTCGGAGACGAGCATGCGCATGTCGTTGCCGACCTCGGCGGGGTCGATGTGCTGGTAGAGGTTGGGATCGACCTTGATCGCGCTGGCGTGCAGCCCGGCCTTGTGCGCGAAGGCGGAGACCCCGACGTAGGGGGCGTGGGAGTTGGGGGTGACGTTGGTGACCTCGGTGATCGCGTGGGCGATCCTGGTCATGTCGGCCAGCGCCTCCCTCGGCACCAGGTCGAATCCCCGCTTGAGCTGCAGGTTGGCCACGACCGTGAACAGGTTGGCGTTGCCCGAGCGCTCCCCGTAGCCGTTGGCGCAGCCCTGCACGTGTGTCGCGCCCGCCTTCACCGCGGCCAGGGAGTTGGCGACCGCGCAGCCGGTGTCGTCGTGGCAGTGGATGCCGATCCTGGCGGACGTGCCGACGGCGGCCTGCACGACCTCGGCCAGCTCGTCGGGGAGCATGCCCCCGTTGGTGTCGCAGAGCGCGATGACCGAGGCTCCCGCCTCGGCGGCGGTGCGCAGCACCTCCAGCGCGTACGCCGGGTTGGACTTGTAGCCGTCGAAGAAGTGCTCGGCGTCGAGGAAGACCCGCTGTCCCTCCGCATGCAGGTGGGAGACCGTGTCGCGGATCATCGCGAGGTTCTCCTCCAGGGTCGTGCGGAGGGCCAGCTCCACGTGCCGGTCGTGACTCTTGGCGACAAGGGTCACGACCGGCGCGCCGGATTCGCGCAGCGCGGCCACCAACGGGTCGTCGGCTGCCTTCACACCTGCCCGGCGGGTCGCGCCGAACGCGGCGAGCTGCGCGTGCTTCAGGTCGAGCTCTGTTTGAGCTCTCCTGAAGAACTCTGTGTCCTTGGGATTGGCCCCCGGCCAGCCACCCTCGATGAAACCGACGCCCAGGCCGTCCAGGTGACGCGCGATGGCCAGCTTGTCGGCCACCGTGAGATTGAGCCCCTCCTGCTGGGCTCCGTCACGGAGGGTCGTGTCGTACACGTGGAAGCGGTCGTCGGCCATGTCGTTCTCCTTCGCGGTTAGATGATTCGCCGCGCGCTCATTCGGCTCCGAGAAACAAAAAAACCCCTCACGGACGTGAGAGGTCTGCGCGCTGGCGGTGTCCCTTTTCAGCCAGCGCGCCTGCCGATAATGAGCAGACCGTAGAACATGATGCTTTGGAGTCTGCCACACGCTGACAGCATCTGACACATCGATCTTAGGATTTGAGACCCGCGATCCGCCGACACGGCTCGGGTTCACCCCCCGCGACCACCTCGTACCGACCAGAATGAGGCCCATGAAGGCGACCTACCTCGACCCCGCCGTGGGGCAGTATCTGCTCGCGCACACCACCCTGCCCGACGACGTCCTCGACGCGCTCGCCGTCGAGACCCGCGAGCTGACCGGCGACAGCGCGGGAATGCAGATCTCCCCCGACCAGGGGCGCTTCCTCACCATGATCGCCCAGATCGGCGGCGCCGGGAACGCGGTGGAGGTGGGCACCTTCACCGGCTACTCATCCATCTGCCTCGCCCGTGGGCTCGCCCCCGGCGGCCGGCTCACCTGCTTCGACGTGAGCGAGGAGTGGACGGCGGTCGCCCGGAGATACTGGGAGAAGACGCAGGTCTCCGACCGCATCGAGCTGAGGATCGGCCCGGCGGCCGAGCGGCTGCGCGAGCTCCCCGAGCACCCCGGGGTGGATCTGGCGTTCATCGACGCCGACAAGGTCAACTATCCCGTCTACTACGAGATCCTGATGTCGCGGCTGGTCCCCGGTGGGGTGATCCTCGTCGACAACACGCTGTGGAGCGGCCACGTCGCCGATCCCGGCAGGGACGACGAGACGGTCAGGCACATCCGCGAGTTCAACGACATGGTCAGCGCCGACGGACGGGTCACCTCGATCATGCTCCCCATCGCCGACGGCCTCACCATGATTCGAAAGCACTGACGAGAACTTTTCCGAATCCCGGGCGGACGGGAGTCTTTTCGATTACTTTAAGCGACATGGCAAACACGTTGCGCCCATCCGCACGGAGGGAAGGATGACCGCATGGCCAAGGTTCTGGATCGACCAACCGAGAGAGCACCACAAGAAGATCTCCGCGATGAACTTGTCAGGCGACTCCCAGAGATGTGCGAGCAATGGCCTGACCGGCGCGTCGAGCTCATCAACGGCCGGATCGTGGTGAGGGAGTTGCCTACCGACAGCCACAACAACATCGTCTTCTGGGTTCTCACCCACCTTCTCGGCACGGTGACCGAGCATGGCTGGAAGATCTGGAACGACATCAAGATCCATCTCGGCCCTCAAGCCGAACGTTACCGCCCCGACCTCACCGTCGTGCCACGTAATCCAAGGATGTGGGACAAGAACGAGGTCTACGGTGACGTCACGCTGCTCGTGGTGGAGGTGGTCTCCCCAAGCAGCGTCAACGACGATCACGTCGTCAAGCCGCAAAACTGCGCGTTGGCAGGTGTCCCGCTCTATCTCGTCATCGATGCTTTCGACGAGCAGATCCGGCTTCTCAGCAGCCCCAGCCCTAAGGGGTACCAGCAGGAAAACATCGTCAAGTTCGGCGGCTCCCTGAAACTTCCCGAGCCGTGGAACCTCACGATCGACACCGACGAACTGCCCGAAGGATAGCCCTGCCCGCGGAGGAGGCCTGGCCAGTTGGAGACCGGGCCTCCTCCGGCTGGGGACCCCACGGTGACCGGCCATGAACGTGTTGGCCGGATCTCCTCGCCCCCTTACGCAGCACCTGTCACCGCATCGTTCCCACTTCACACCTGGGGATCCCGTCACAGGTCAGGTGCCACACAAGAGCAAAAACCCATCGAGGTCGCACGCGGGACTGGCCCTGTGTTCCGCACGTGACCCCGATTGACCCGGGGTGATCACCCGCGACACTGAGATCAGATATAGCTGCCGACCTGCAACGATGCAGCACATGCGGAAAACGGGACTAGCAGATCTTGTGGACCCAGTTGTGCGGGTCCGGGCGGGAACCGTACTGGATGCCCACGAGTTCCTCGCGGATCCGCTCGGTGACCGGCCCCTGGGTGCCGTCGCCGATCGTCCAGGCGCGGTCGGCGCCCTTGACCGAGCCGACCGGGGTGACCACCGCGGCGGTGCCGCAGGCGAAGACCTCGGTGAGCTCGCCCGACTCGCAGCCCCGCTGCCACTCCTCGATCGACAGCCGCCCCTCCTCCGCCCGCAGGCCGAGGTCCGAGGCCAGGGCGAGGATCGAGTCGCGGGTGATGCCCGGCAGCAGCGTGCCGGTGAGCGCCGGGGTCAGCAGGCGGTCGCCGTAGACGAAGAACAGGTTCATCCCGCCCATCTCCTCGACGTAGCGGTGCTCGCTCGCGTCCAGCCAGACCACCTGGTCACAGCCCTGCTCGACGGCCTGGCGCTGGGCCACGAAGGCCGCCGCGTAGTTGCCGCCGCACTTGGCGAAGCCGGTGCCGCCGGGGGCCGCGCGGGTGTACTCGGTGGAGAGCCAGACGCTGACCGCCTGCCCGCCACCGAAGTAGGCCGCCGCCGGAGAGGCGATCACCATGTACTTGTAACTCCTGGAGGGGTAGTTGACCCCGAGCGCAGGCTGCGTGGCGATCATGAAAGGGCGCAGGTAGAGGCTGTGTCCGGGGGTGGTCGGCACCCACTCGCGGTCGGTCTGGACGAGCAGTTCCAGCGACTCGACGAACGTCTCCTCGGGCAGCTCGGGCATGGCCATCCGCAGCGCGGAGGTGTTGAAGCGGGCGGCGTTGGCCTCGGGGCGGAACGTCACGATCGCGCCGTTCTGCTGGCGGTACGCCTTCATGCCCTCGAAGAGCTCCTGCGCGTAGTGGAAGACCGCGGTCGCGGGGTCGAGGCTGAGCGGGCCGTACGGCATGAGCCGGGCGTCGTGCCAGCCCTCGCCCTCGGTGTAGTCGATCGAGATCATGTGATCGGTGAAGACCTGGCCGAACCCCGGAGCCACCATTACCTGCTCGCGCTCGGCCGCGGTGCGAGCGTGGTCGGAGAGCTGCACGTCGAAGCTGAGCTTCTGAGCGGTGGTCATGACGCGGATCCTTATCTTGATGTCTGGCTTACCCTCGGGTCCATTCTGCGTTGGACCGGGTAACGGGAAACTACTGCATCCATGCCGAAAACCGGCAGTGCGTGGGAAACAAAAAACGCCCGGCGGCTCGTAGGAGCCGCCAGGCGCATCGGGGTCGAGGGGGCGGCTTCCTCAGCCGGCTACTCGCGCGGTGATGTCGTCACCGATCTCCTGGGTGGTCCGGCCGGTCCAGCCGGCCAGCCGCTCGAGCAGGTCGTCGGCGACGGCCTGCTCGACCCGGGCCGCCTCGTCGGCCAGTCCCAGGTGGTCCAGGAGCATGGCGACCGACAGGATGGTGGCGGTCGGGTCGGCCTTGCCCTGGCCCGCGATGTCGGGGGCACTGCCGTGGACCGGCTCGAACATGCTCGGCGCGGTGCGGTCGGGGTTGACGTTGCCGCTGGCCGCCAGGCCGATGCCACCGGCGATCGCCGCGCCGATGTCGGTGAGGATGTCACCGAAGAGGTTGTCGGTGACGATCACATCGAAGCGCTCCGGCTGGCTGACGAAGAACATCGAGGCCGCGTCGACGTGGCAGTAGTCGGTCTGGACCTCGGGGTACTCCACGCTGACCCGGTCGAAGGTGCGGGCCCAGAGGTCACCGGCGTAGGTGAGCACGTTGGTCTTGTGGACCAGCGTCAGCTTCTTGCGGGGGCGGGCCACCGCCTTCTCGAAGGCGTAGCGCACCACGCGCTCGACACCGTAGGCGGTGTTCAGCGACTCCTGGGTGGCGATCTCGTACGGCGTGCCGCGGCGCATGGCGCCTCCGGCGCCGGCGTAGGGGCCCTCGGTGCCCTCCCGGACGACGATCATGTCGATGTCCTCGGGGCGGGCCTTGCCCAGCGGCGTCTCGACGCCGGGGAAGAGCTTGACCGGGCGGAGGTTCACATAGTGGTCGAGCTGGAAGCGGAGCTTGAGCAGCAGGTCGCGCTCCAGGATGCCCGGGGGCACGCTGGGGTCGCCGACCGCGCCGAGCAGGATCGCGTCGTATCCGCGTAGCTCGTCGAGCAGCGGGTCGGGCAGGGTCTCGCCGGTCTCGTGGTAGCGCTTGGCTCCGAGGTCGTACGTGGTGGTCTCCACCTTGGTGCCGACCGCTTCGAGGACCTTCAGGCCCTCGGTGACGACCTCGACTCCGATCCCGTCCCCGGGGATGACCGCCAGGCGAATGTTACGCGAATCCATGCAGGCACCTTACCTGTCCGTCTCGGTGATCGAACACCGGTCTCACTCTTCGGACGTGTCCGCGCGTCCACCCGTGTGATCACTTTGTCCTTTTTTGCTCCCTATTGACCGTTTCGCGAGGTTTCGTTATCGTCCTCCCCATTCACATCGACGCCTAATCCGTACGGACCACCCCCTTACCGGCCCGTACGGAGCCGGGGAACCACTTTTTCCGGGATCCACCGGGCCCCCGGGAACCCGCTCCTCCCCCGGAGCGCGCTCCCGGCCGCCATCACGGGATTCCTTGGGGCGAATCGGCGCGCTCTCGCGCCGTAGGGCGGCCTCCACGCCCGAGCCCGACAGCTCACCCGGCCGGCCTTATGGAAGGAATCATCCTGTCCGGCAAGATGTACTCCCGCGTCCTGTCCATTCTCGTCTCAGGTGCCGCGGTGTTCGCGGCCTCGGCCATGGCGCCGACTGCGGCCCTGGCCGCCTCCCCTCTCCCCTCCCCCGAAGTTCCCGCGCTCGGCACCGTCAGGCTGAAGGCGGCACTGAAAAGCGCGACCCCCAGGCCCGCCTGGCAGAAGGCCGTGAAGTGGGCCATGTCCAAGCGCGGCACGCCCTACGTCTGGGGTGGCACCGGCAACGGCGGCTTCGACTGCTCAGGCCTGATGCTCCGTGCCTACGGCGCCGCCGGGATCAAGCTGCCCCGCGTCACCACCGACCAGTACGCCGCCTTCTCCAAGAAGATCGCCTGGAAGGACCTCAAGGCCGGTGACCTGGCCTTCTTCAGCGGCCTCGGCCATGTCGGCATGATCACCAGACCCGGTTACATGGTCCACGCCCCGCGAAGCGGCGACGTGGTCAAGGAGGAGAAGCTCAGCGCCTGGCGCCGGTCCTCCTTCGTCGGCGCGGTGCGCCCCGATCCGCAGGGGGTCAAGTCGACCGAGCAGATCGAGATCGCGACCGGCGGATGAGACACGCCGGCTGATCAGCCGCGGGACCCCCGCCGGCACTGGGAACAGGTTCAGTGGATGGGGGAACCACCGTTGTCCCGGCGGTCCAGGGCGGTCTGGAGCGCCTCGGCGGCCTCGTCCTTGACCTCTTCGGCGTGGTTCCAGGGATACATGTCGTACATGGCGAATCTCGTCTCGGTCGCATGCGAGCAGGGGCAATGGTCGAGACTCCGATCAGGGCTCCGACCAGGCCTGATGTCACGGGTCCGGATCACGGACCGGTGATCTGGGGCGTGGCGCCGGAGAGTTGCCGGCCCACCCCTGTCAGGCCCCGTCGCGGCAGGCTGGGACCTGGCGCATTTCATCCCAGGCTACCTGGCGGCCGGAACACCGTCTCGCCCGGCGTACACACTTCTCACATACTGAGACGAAAGGTGCCCCCCGCCCCCCCGGGGGGGGCGGCGGCCACCTTGGTGGATCCTTTGCCTACTGCGGTCGCCCAGGCGGCGCCTCGCCGCGTTGTCGTCGGTCACCGC
>NZ_JBEXGU010000249.1:0-9843 GCF_040607515.1 Streptosporangium sp. NPDC005286
CGCCGATGGTACTGCACCGGGGACGGTGTGGGAGAGTAGGTCGCCGCCGGACAATCTTTTATGAGGGCCCTCACCTTTCGGTGGGGGCCTTCGTGCTTTCCGGGGCCCGTCCACCGGAGGTTTTCAGGTCCGTTCAGTGGCTCCGAGCACCTCGATCATCGCCAGCGTGTTCTGGTACTCACGCCAATGAATGATCTTCCCGTCCCGTACCCGGAGAACCCCGATGAAGGCGGAGGCGGCTTGGTCGCCGGTGGCGATGACGGTGCCGGCGAGCTCGTACTCGACGACGATGGCCTCGGGGTCGGTGGTTTCGTGGATGACCACATCGCGGATCTCGTCGAGGCGGAACCTCCGGGCGAAGGCGGCCTGCTCGGGGCCGGCGAAGTGGAGGAACGCCTCCCGTCCCTCGTACCGCCGGGTTCTGCCGGAAGGGGCGAAGGGCACCTCGATGACGACGTCCTCGGCCAGCTCACCCCCGATGCCGCCGAGGTTCTCAAGCCAGTGCCGCCGCATGCGCTCGAAGATCTCGCGGGGACCGGGAACGACTGTGGTTTCGGGCATGATGGGTTCCTTGCTGATGGAAGTTAAGATGAGCAGAAACTCACCTTAATGATTATGAGTGGAGACTCACTTTGTCAATGCCATGTCTCGTGTCCCTGGTCGGGGAAGGCCGGCTGGGATGACGTCCTCGAAGCCCTCGCCGGGCGGTGCCAGGCCGATGCGCGCGGACGCCCGGCGTAACCGGGAGCGGATTCTCGCCGCGGCGGAGGCGGTCTTCGCGGAGAAGGGGCCGTCGGCGTCGACCGAGGAGGTCGCCGCCCGTGCGGGAGTGGCCATCGGTACGGTCTTCAAGCACTTTCCGACCAAGCAGGAGCTCCTGCAGGCCATCATGAAGGACCTCCTGGGCAGGTTGGATCGGGATATGGCCGCTCTCGCGGCCGACGACGCACCCGGCGAGGCGCTGTTCACCTTCGTCACCCGCATGGTCGAGCAGGCGGCGCAGAAGAGGACGGTCGTGGGGCTTCTCGCCGAGACGGGGATCGATCTCCAGGTGGCGAGCTCGGTTCAGATGCTGCGCGAGGGGATCGCGACGCTCCTGGTCCGCTCCCAGGAAGCCGGCACGGTCCGTGAGGGGGTCCGGCTCGACGAGGTGATCGCGCTGCTCACCGGCATCTGCCAGGGAGCACTCCACGCGGGCTGGGATCGCGACCTCCAGCGTCGTACGCTCGCCATCGTCTTCGACGGCCTCAGGGCGTCCGCGGACCGTCGATGACCCGTGCCGGCAACCGGCCGCGGGTCAGGCGTCGGCTGCGGCGCGGAGCAGGGGCTCGATCCGGTAGGGGACCTGGACGGAGAGGGCGATCGTGGTGTCGGTCCGCTGGACGGCGGGGGAGGCCAGAATGCGGGCGATGATCTCCTGGAGGTCGGAGGTGCTGCGGGCCACCACGCGGCAGAGCAGGTCGGCCTGGCCGCTGGTGCCGTAGACCTCCAGGATCTCGGGAAGGGGCTTCAGCGCCCGTACAGCCTCGTCCAGGCGGCCCTGGGCGATCTGTAGCGAGACGAACGCCAGGATCGGGTACCCGGCCCCCTCGGGGGTGACCGTGGGGCCGAAGTCGGCGATGACGCCGCGGGCGGTCAGTTTCTCGACGCGGGCCTGAACGGTGCCCCGGGCCACGCCGAGCAGGCGGGCCAGCTCGGTCAGGCCGATGCGCGGGTTGGCACGCATGGTGACCAGGAGGCGGCCGTCCAACTCGTCGATAGACATCCCAACAGGATGGCAGCAGACTGGGCGATTCGACCAGCGTAAGCGCGGTATGACCGTACAGTTCTGTGCGGATCGCCCAGTAAAACTGGCCGCTCTTGTCAACGTTTCCAGAAATTGCTGTCATTTCATACATGTTCGAAGAAGCGCAGTACTTCGCGCCGGTGGCGACCCATGACGACGGCACGATCGAGGTCCAACTCGGTGCCGGTCATCCAGGTTTCGCCGATCCGGTCTACCGTGCGCGCCGCAACGCGATCGCGGCCCTCGCTGTGGGGTACGTGCCGGGTACGCCGATCCCGACGGCCGAGTACACCGCCCAGGAGCACGAGGTGTGGGCGCTGGTCAGCCGAGAACTCAGCCTGAAGCACCGCAAATATGCCACCATTGAGTATCTGGCCGCGACCGAGCGGCTCGGACTGCCCGCCGAGCGCATCCCGCAGCTACAGGAGGTCGGCGATCTGCTGGAGCCGCTGACCGGGTTCCGCTATATCCCGGCCGCGGGGCTGGTGCCGCTCAGAGATTTCTACGGCGTTCTGGCCGATGGGCTCTTCCACTCCACGCAGTACATCCGGCACCACTCCACGCCGCTGTACACGCCGGAGCCCGACGTGATCCACGAGGTGATCGGGCACGCCAACGCACTGGCCTCCGACCGCTACTCGAGGCTCTACCGGCTGGCCGGGGAGGCGGCGCGGAGGGTCGAGAGCTCCGAGGCGCTGGAGTTCGTCTCGAAGGTCTTCTGGTTCACGATGGAGTTCGGCGTCATGATGGACCAGGGTGAGCTGCGGGCGTACGGGGCGGGCATTCTGTCCTCCTACGGGGAGATCGAAGAGTTCCGGGGCATGGACATCCGGCCGCTGGACGTCGCCGTCATGGGCACTACGCACTACGACATCACGAAATATCAGGATGTTCTCTTCCGAGCCGAGTCGCTGAAGCACCTCGAAGACGTCGTCGGTGAGTTCTGGGCGACCTGTGACGACGAGAGCATCGCCCGGCTAACCGCCGGGGTTTCCCAAGGGTAGGTGCAGGTTCAGCGCGACATTCCAAGCGGTAAGTCCTTTTTCTGGCTAGATTTCGCTTCATCATCTTCTTAGTGCCTGTTGTGGGATATATCCCGATCGTCACGTAATGGGGGAGACGGTTGGGGTGGATGATGAGAGCCAGGCACCGGGTGGTCGCGGCAGCTGTTCTGCTGGTCACCGCGCAGGTCACCGCCTGTAGCACGTGCCAGGGCCTGACGCCGGTGAGCATCTCCACCCCGACGGCGTCTCCCCCGACAGCACCCTCCTGGCGGCAGGCGGCACCGGCGTCGGTGCCCCCTCCTCAGGCGCCGTTCCTGGCAGCGGTTCCCGCGCCCACCTTCCCCGGCGCCATGGCGCTCGGGGTCCCGGGGCGGACGGGACTCGCCGGCTCGCCGAGGATTCTCTCCGGGAAGCTCACGCACACCCTCGACGGCTTTCTCGTCAGGTACGGCGGTGGCCGGACCGCGGTCTCGGTGCGCGACCTGACCACGGGCCGGCGCTACCGCTACCACCGTGCCCTCCAGCTGCCGATGGCCAGCATCTCCAAGGTGAGCATCCTGACGGCACTGCTGCTCGACACACGGTGGCGCGAGCTCGGCGACCAGGCCAGGTCCGACGCGAGGCACATGATCCGTTTCGGCGACGACGGAGCGGCCGACCGGCTGTACGAGCGGATCGGCCTGGAGCCCGGGCTGGCCAGTGCGAACCGCAGGCTCGGCCTCAAGCGCACCTACACCCCCGGCGGGCGGTGCGTGGCCCAGAACTGCTGGGGCACCACGCAGAGCACGGCCGAGGACCAGGTACGGCTGGTCAGGGCGCTGGCCACGGGTAGGAGCCCGCTGGCCCCCGCGGAACGCCGGCGGGTGCTCGGGCTGATGGAGCGGGTGACCCCCGGCCAGAAGTGGGGAATCAGCGCGGGGGCCTGCGAGAACGACCAGGTGTCGCTGAAGAACGGCTGGCTGCGGCACGAGTCGAACGGGCGCTGGGTGGTCGTCAGCGCCGGACTGATCCGCGGGCACGGGCACGACTACGCGGTGGCCGTCCTCACCGAGGACAGCCCGAGCATGAGTGCCGGCATCGCCAAGGTCGAGGGCGTGGCCGCGCACGTCATGAAAGCCTTCAGGGGCGAACACGGC
Source organism: Streptosporangium sp. NPDC005286 (assembly GCF_040607515.1). Classification (NCBI taxonomy): domain Bacteria; kingdom Bacillati; phylum Actinomycetota; class Actinomycetes; order Streptosporangiales; family Streptosporangiaceae; genus Streptosporangium; species Streptosporangium sp. NPDC005286. The sequence continues at coordinate 3,927 of NZ_JBEXGU010000249.1, forward strand.
TGCGAGCCGGACGCGAACTGAGCGGCGGGTACCCGTTACGGGGTCCTGTCGATCAGCCGGTAGCCCACCCCGCGCACGGTCTGGATCAGCCGGTCGTCGGTGTCGCCCAGACGCGCGCGGAGACGCTTGACATGTACCGCGATGGTGTTGGTCGAGGCGGTGTCCGTGGAGTTCCAGACATGCCTCATGATCTGCTCCCGCGTCACGGTGCGGTGCGCGTTACGCATCAGGTAGTGCAGCAGCTCGAACTCGCGCAGCGGCAGGTGGATGATCCGACCGTCGACCGTGACCTGGTAGGCGTTGACGTCGAGTTCCACCTTGCCGACCACGAGCACCCTGCGGGCCCCGGGCTCGCCGGTGAACGCGGCGTGGACCAGGGGTAGTAGCTCGGGCACCCGGTAGGGGCGGGCCACGCACGCGGTGGCCCCGGCGGCCAGCGCCTGGACGGCCTGCTGGGCGTGTCCCTCGCCCACGCCCAGCAGGACGGGGATCGCCCGCGTCAGCCGTACCGCGCGGACGAACTCCACAGCCCCCAGGACCGGCAGCGAGGCGCTGACGAGAACGACGTCGGGCCGCAGCGCCCCGGCCTGCAGGAGAGCCTGGGCACCGTCGGTGACGCCCGTGACCCGCACCCCTTCGCGTTCCAGGGCCGCGGACAGGTCATGGACCATGGCCGCTTCCGGATCGGCCACCAGCAGTATGGGTGCCGTCCGTCTGTCCCCTTCCACTTCTGGTGCCGTCTGCGGCTGGAGCACCCGGATCCTCCAATGTGGGTCAGCCGAAGCGACCGGTGATGTAATCCTCGGTCCGCTTGTCGCTGGGGTTGGTGAAGATGCGGCTGGTCTCGTCGAACTCCACCAGGCGGCCGTGCCGCACACCGGCTTCGTCGACCTCGGCGGTGAAGAAGGCGGTACGGTCGGAGACACGGGCGGCCTGCTGCATGTTGTGGGTGACGATGACGATCGTGTAGTCGCGCGTCAGTTCCTGCATCAGGTCTTCGATCTTGGTGGTCGCGATCGGGTCCAGGGCCGAGCAGGGCTCGTCCATCAGGATGACGTCGGGCTTCACCGCGATCGCCCTGGCGATGCACAGTCGCTGCTGCTGTCCGCCGGACAGGGAGAGCGCATTCTGCTTGATCTTGTCCTTGACCTCGTCCCAGAGCGCCGCCTTGGTCAGCGCCTCCTCGACGATCTCGTCCATGTTGCCCTTGATCCCGTTGACCCGGGGACCGTAGGCGATGTTGTCGTAGATCGACTTGGGGAAGGGGTTCGGCTTCTGGAAGACCATGCCGATCCGGCGGCGGACCTCGATCGGGTCCACATGGTCGCCGTACAGGTTCTCGTCGTGGTACAGGATCTCGCCGACCGCGCGGGCGCCGGGGATCAGGTCGTTCATCCGGTTGAAGCAGCGGAGCACCGTGCTCTTGCCGCAGCCGGACGGGCCGATCATGGCCGTGATCTCACGGTTGCCGATGGTCAGATCGACCCCGCGTACCGCCTCGTAGTCACCGTAGAAAACGCTGAGGTTGGAGACGGTGAAGACCGGGTCGAGGGCCTCGATGGTGCGGGGGACTTCGGGGCCGCGCACGTTCACATTCGGCACGGAAATTCCAATCTCGGACATTTCTTACCTCACCAGCGCTTCTGGTAGCGGTTACGGAGCCAGATGGCGACCGAGTTCATCAGGAGCAGGATCGCCAGCAGGATTACGATCGCCGCGGAGGCGAGGATGCTGAACTCCTCCTGGGGCCGGCTGATGAAGCTGTAGATCTGCAGCGGCAGGACGGTGAAACTACTCCAGACACCCTCGGGGTTGAACCGGACCAGCGTCGCGGCGCCGAGCATCAGGAACGGGGCGGCCTCGCCGATCGCACGGGAGAGGGCCAGGATCGAGCCCGTCGCGATGCCCGGGATCGACGCCGGGAGCACCTGGCGGTAGATGGTCTGCCACTGGGTCGCGCCCAGTGCCAGCGAGCCCTCGCGAATGGACGGGGGCACCGCGCGGATGGCCTCACGCGCGGAGATGATCACGATGGGCAGTACGAGCAGTGAGATGGTGACCGCGCCGGTCATGACCGTGAAGCCGAACTGCAGCCAGCGGGCGATGATGCCCAGGCCGAGGATGCCGTAGACGATCGAGGGAACGGCCGCCAGGTTGGAGATGTTCAGCTCGATCAGCTTGTTGTACCACTTGGTCTTGTCGGCGTACTCCTCAAGGTAGATCGCCGCGAGGATACCGGTGGGCAGGGCCATGACCGCGGTCAGCCCGATGATCCACAAAGTGCCCAGGATGCCCGACTGGATGCCCGAGGTCTCCGGGCGGCGGATCGAGGGCTGGTTCTCCCAGAGCATCGGGTTGAGCCGCGGCCAGCCCTTCTCGACGACGTAGATCAGCAGCATGGCCAGGAACGCCAGAGCGATCGCGAGGCTGGCCAGCAGCGCGATGCGGAAGAGGTGCTCCCTGAGCGGACGTCCCTTGCTCGCCAGCTGCACGGCCGAACGCGGGGTGGAGAGGATGGCCATCAGTCGTAGACCTCGCGATACTTCTGGACCATGCGGGCGCTGAGGTAGTTCATCGCGAAGGTGATCACGAAGAGCAGGGAACCCACCGCGAAGATGGTCTTGTAGGCGATCGAGCCGACCGAGGCGTCGCCGGAGCCGGCCTGGGCGATGAAGGCCGCCATCGTGGACATCTCATTGCCCGGGTAGAGCGTGAAGACGGACTTGAAACCACCCGCGATCGCGACGATCATCGTCTCGCCCGCGGCCCGGGAGATCGCCAGGATGATGGCGGCGACGATACCGGAGAACGCGGCGGGGACGACGACGCGCACCGAGGTGAGCATCTTGGAGGCGCCGAGGGCGTACGAGCCCTCGCGCAGGCCGTTCGGCACCGCGGCCATCGAGTCCTCGGACAGCGACGCGACGATCGGGATGATCATCACGCCGACCAGGAGGCCGGCGGCGAGCGCGTTCTTGGCCTCCAGGTCCAGGAAGGGGAAGAGGTTCCTGAGCAGCGGCGTGACGAAGGTGAGGGCGAAGAAGCCGAAGACCACCGTCGGAACACCCGCGAGGACCTCGAGCACCGGCTTGAAGATCTTGCGAGTCCTGCGGGAGGCGTACTCCGACAGGTAGATCGCCGCGGCCAGGCCGAGCGGCACGGCGACCACGACGGCGATGAAGGTGATCTCCACGGTCGCCACGATGAGCGGCCAGACACCGAACGCCGGCGGGTTGAACAGCGGTCCCCAGTCGGTGGACCCGAAGAACTCGCCGATGCTCACCGTGGCGAAGAACTCGATGGTCGGTTCGAGGAGTGCGATGACGATGCCGATCGTGGTCGCCACCGAGACCAGCGCCGCGATCAGGAGAACAACCTTGACCACGGACTCGCCGTAACGCGGGCGCGACCGCGCCAGGGACCCCGAGGTCCCTGGAACGGTCGTGCGGTGCTGTGCCGACATCAGCCGGCGCTCTTCAGCGACGTGATGTCAGCCTTGAGCTTGGCCTCCTGCTCGGCGTTCAGCGGGACGAACTTGGCGTCCTTGGCGATCGCGTCGATGTTGGACGCGTAGTAGTCGAGGAAGGCCGCGACCTCGGGCCGCTTCACCGCGGCGGTGGAGGGGTAGATGAACAGCGGGCGGGAGAGCGGGGTGTACTTGCCGCCCTGGGCCGCCTCGACGCTCGGGGCCACGCAGCCGCTGCCCGAGTCGATCTCCACGGCCTTCAGCTTGTCGACGTTCTCCTCGTAGTAGGTGAAGCCGAAGTAGCCCAGACCACCCTTGGCGCCCGCGACACCGGTGACGATGTCGTTGTCGTTCTCGCTCGGGCTGTAGTCCTTGCGGCTGGCACCCTCCTCACCGTTGATCTCGTCGGTGAAGTAGTCGAAGGTGCCGGAGTCGGTGCCCGGGCCGTAGAGCTTCAGCGCCTCGGCGGGGAACTTGGCGTCGACGTCCTTCCAGGTCTTGACCTTGCCCTCGGCCGCCGGCTCCCAGATCTTCTTGAGCTGGTCGGTGGTGAGGCAGGTGACCCAGTCGTTCTCCTTGGGAACCACGACGGTCAGCGCGTCGGTCGCCACCGTGAGCTCGGTGAACGTGATGCCCTTCGCCTCGCAGGCCGCCTTCTCCTCGTCCTTGATCGCGCGGGAGGCGTTCGAGATGTCGGTCTCGCCGGCGCAGAACTTCTCAAAGCCGCCGCCGGTGCCCGAGGTGCCGACCGGCACCTTCACCTGCGGCTGCTCCTCGCCGAAGAGCTCGGAGGCGGCCTGGGTGAGGGGAGCCACGGTGCTGGAACCGTCGATCTTGATCTCGCCGCTCAGGGCTGCGCTCGCCTCGGTGGCGGGGGCGGCGGACGAGGTGCTTCCGTCACTGCTGGGCTTGGCGTCGCCACCGCATGCGGCCGCGAGCGAAACGACGAGCGCGGCCGTCGCCACCGCGCTGAGGCGGCGCTGTCCACTGGTCACGGTTATGTTCCTTCTCCGTAGTGAGATCCGTTCTCGATGTCTTCGATGAAACTGGGGCAAAGTGAACGGAAGTGAAACGAGCCGTGACCGGCACCGGAAGAGGTGAACCCACGGATGTGAATACCCGGGCTTTGGCAGGATTTTCGTCCTGGCTTGCACCCTCGCAGGGCCTTTGGGCTGTGCTTTAGAGGGTTTTGGCGGAAATATGACCTGGTGAGCAGGGGAGGGCCGTCAGTTCGCCATCGCCTCCGGCCGCGGTCGTCGCAGGTGTGTCGATCCGTTCACCCTCCCGACATCCTGGGGAAGGTGAACGGACACGGGTGGGCCAGCGGGCATGGCGAGTACCCGGGCGTGTGCGGAAGAGCGGACGGCCGTACGGCGCCCGGAAGGGGGACTAGACGGGGAGGGTGAGCGGCCCGCTGCCGAGGCGATCGAGGACCTTGGTGTGCAGGGGGCCGTTGCTGCACAGCAGGCTGCCGCCGTCGATGTCGGGGACACCCGACAGGTCGGTCCAGATGCCGCCCGCCTCCTCGACGATCACGGTCAGTGCCGCGATGTCCCAGGGGGAGAGTTCGGGCTCCGCCGACACGTCGACCGCGCCCTCGGCGACCATCATGTGTGACCAGAAGTCACCGTAGGCGCGGCTGCGCCAGACGGAACGGTTCAGGTCGAGGAAGGCGTCGAGCTTCCCGGCCTCCTCCCAGCCGCCGAGGCTGGAGTAGGAGAACGACGCGTCCTCCAGGTAGGCGACGGAGGAGACCTGACAGCGCGTGGCCTTGGTGAGGCTCTTGCCGGTCCAGGCGCCGCCGTCGCGGGCGGCCCACCAGCGGCGGCCGAGCGCGGGGGCCGAGACCAGGCCCACGACGACGCGGCCCTGGTCCACCAGGGCGATGAGGGTGGCCCAGACGGGCACTCCGCGTACGTAGTTCTTGGTGCCGTCGATCGGGTCGATGATCCACGAGCGCTCGCCGTAGCCGCTCTTGCCGAACTCCTCGCCGATGATGGTGTCGCGAGGCCGGGCCCGGCCGAGGGTCGCGCGGATCGCCTGCTCGGTCGCCTGGTCGGCATCGCTCACCGGTGTGAGGTCAGGCTTGTTCTCCACCCGCAGGTCCAGGGCCTTGAACCGACGCATGGTCAGATCGTCGGCCGTGTCGGCCATGACGTGCGCGAGGCGAAGATCGTCGTTGTAACCCGTCACGGATGCCAACGCTATCGCGTTGGTGACCGAATTGAGGAGAGTGGGGCGCAAGAGGGACAATCGTGTCGCCAGCCTATGGCGACGCTAACGCGTTGCGGTGAGGCCGCTTCTTGTCCGGCTCCTTCCCTCGTCGAGGGAGGTCGCTCGTTCCTCGTGAGTTGCCGGCGACGCTGGCGCGTCGCGGTTCGGCCGCTCTTACCCGGCTCCTTCCCTCGTCGACCGGGGCCGCTCGTACCTCGCGACCCCGCTCTCCTCGGT
>NZ_JBEXGU010000250.1:0-9768 GCF_040607515.1 Streptosporangium sp. NPDC005286
GTCCCCGGCGGTGGCGTGGCCCTGCTGCAGGCCGGCGCCAAGGCGTTCGACAAGCTGGAGCTCTCCGGCGACGAGGCCACCGGTGCCGCGATCGTGCGCAAGGCTCTTGAGGAGCCGCTGAAGCAGATCGCCGTCAACGCCGGCCTCGAGGGCGGCGTCGTGGTCGAGCGGGTGCGCAACCTTCCCGCGGGTGAGGGTCTCAACGCCGCCACCGGCGAGTACGTCAACCTGTTCGAGACGGGCATCATCGACCCGGCCAAGGTGACGCGCTCGGCTCTGCAGAACGCGGCGTCCATCGCGGCGCTGTTCCTCACCACCGAGGCCGTCATCGCCGAGAAGCCCGAGAAGGCCGGAGCCGCTCCCGCCATGCCCGGCGGCGGCGACATGGACTTCTAGCCTGATCTTCAACCTGTGCGTCGCGGACGCGGGCTGGCGGATTTCCTAGTCTTTGGGACCGGCTCGTCGATGTGCATCGGGGATACGTGTCATGAACGCTCAGCATCGACAACCCCACCAGGACCGGCCCGTCGTGGTCGAGAGCCGTCGCAGGCCGAGGTCATCGACCGGCACCGGATCGAATCCCTGTGGCAGCGTCACGACCTCCCGCTGCGCGACAGGACGCTGTTTCGGGTGCTGTACGAGAGCGCGGCCCGCCCCAGCCCGCATCCCCCTAACCACACACGGAGGCCCCTGATGCGTGCCTACGGTGTCACCTACGACACCGGCTTCCCATCTGCCGGAACCACCACCCACGAGCCCTTCAACCCGGACACGGTGCGCCGCGAAATGCAGATCATCCGCGACGAACTGCACTGCGACGCGGTCCGCATCACCGGAGGAGACCCGGACCGCCTTGAGACCGCCGCACACCACGCCGCCCGCGCGGGCCTGGAGGTCTGGTACTCGCCGTTCACCAACGGCCTCACCCAAGGCGAGCTGATGACATTCATCGTCGACGGTGCCGAACGTTCCGAACGCCTACGCCAGGCAGGGACTCGCGTCGTATTCCTCACCGGCTCCGAGATCAGCTTGCTCACCAGCGGATTTCTGCCCGGAGACAGCTTGGAGGAGCGGCTTGGCGTGATGGCCGAGCCCGCGCGGCTGCGCGCCGCGCTCCCCGAACTGCCCGCCCGCGTCAACACCTTCCTCACCCGAGCCGTCGCCGCGGTGCGCGAACGGTTCGGCGGCCCAGTCAGCTACGCCTCCCTGCCCTTCGAAGGCGTGGACTGGGCTCCGTTCGACATGATCGCTACCGACGCCGGATACCGCGACGCGGCCACCGCGCACGGTTTCCGTGAGGGTCTCCGCGCGCAGATCGCGCAGAGCAAGCCGTTCGCCGTCACCGAGTTCGGCTGCACCACCCACCGCGGAGCCGCCGCTCTGGGCGGACGCGGCGACTCCATCGTCGAATGGGACGAACGTGCCCGCCCCGCCCGCCTGACCGCAGCCGTCATGCGGGACGAAGAAGAACAAGCCGAATACGTGCGCGAACTCCTCGACATCTACGACGAGGAGGGCACGGACACGGCGTTCGTCAACACGTTCGCCCGCCGGGACCTGCCGACGGCCTCCGAGCCCGAACGGGACTTCGACACCGCCAGCTTCGGCATCGTCAAGATCCTGGAGCACGGCCGCACAGGGACGACCTATCCAGGGCTGCCGTGGGAACCCAAGGCCGCCTTCCACGCCCTGGCCGAATACGGACGCGCCAGGACGGCCGAGACCGAAGAGAGGACGATGACGTGACGCTGCCAACCGCGAAGCTCGGAAGGACCGGATTGCAGGCGAGCCGCCTCGGCTACGGAGCGATGGAGATGCGCGGGCCACAGGCGTGGGGCAAACCGATAAGCGACGATCAGGCCCGCACGGTATTGAACACGGTCCTCGACTCGGGAGTGAACCTCATCGACACCTCGCCGGACTACGGCGACGCCGAGGAGCACATCGGCCGCTGGATCTCCCACCGGCGCGACGAGTTCGTCCTCACCAGCAAGTGCGGCTGCCCACTCGCCGCGGACGGTGACCCGCGGACGGTTCCGCCGCACGTCTACACCAAGGCGAACGTCCGCGCGTGCGTCGAGCAGAGCCTGCGCCGGATGCGCACCGACCACCTTGACATCTTGATGGTGCACATGAGCCCGAGCGTCGCCGTGATGCAGGCCGAGGACACCATCGCCGAGATGCAGGCCCTCCAGGACCAAGGCGCGATCCGCTTCACCGGCATGTCGGGGAATCTGCCCAACCTTCCGGAGCACATCGCGATCGGGGCGTTCGACGTTTTCCTCCTCCCCTACTCGGCGCTCGACCGCTCCCACGAGGAACTCATCAGCGCCGCCGCGGCAGCCGGCGCGGGGACGATCGCTCACGGCTCAATCGCCCGCCCGCTCATGGCTCCGCCCGAGGCCATGCCGGAGCCGATGCGCCGGCCGCTTGCCGACCGCCACGCGCGACTCGCCGCCGCCGACCCGGACGATCTGGCGGACGGCGCCTCGACGATGGAACTCCTGCTCCGCTTCATCCTCACTCACCAAGATCTGCACTCGCTGATCGTCGGCTCGACCCAGGTAACGCACGTGCAGGCCAACGTCGCAGCCGCCCAGAAGGGCCCACTCCCGATGGACGTGTACGACGCACTGCGGGACCGCCTCAGCGCGAGGTAGGAGGGGTGCCGGTAAGAATCACGTTATGAGCCCCATACCGCGTTGATCTTGTGGTCTTTGTTGAGCGCCACCTGAACTTCAGCGAGCGCGTCATCGATCTTCAGTGAGTTCGGCGGCGCCCCGGGCGCGCCCCTCGTCGAGGAACTCGACGAGGGCGTTCCCGGGTGTCGGCGGTGTGGACCGAGCGCTGGTTGCACTCGGTTGTCTTCGGGTGCTACCGACGCAGACGAAGGAGGAACGGTCCCGACTTCCACCTGGACGCCGCTGCCCGGCGGCGGGCGATGGCCGCCAACGGTGCCCGCAACCAGAGCCGGGCAGACCGCCTACGAGCTCGGTCTTGCCTTCGGCGCCGCCGCCACCGGCAGCGTGATGGCAGCCGTGTACCGCAACCATGTGCAGGCCGCCTCCCCGACAGGCGCGCCCGCAGACGTGGTGAGGGAGGCGGCTGGCAATCTCGGCGGCGGCCTGGCCATCGCCGAACGCCTCCCCGGCGAGCTCGGCGAGGCGATGGCTGCAACCGTGCGCAACGCTTTCGCCTCCGGACTGCACGCCGTCGCGATCATCAGTGGCGGGCCGGCTGCAGCGCTGCTTGTGCTCGTGCTTCTGCTCCTGCGGCGCGTCGCCCCCACCGGTACCCGAGAAACCCCTGCTGCACAGGAAGTCCCGGCCGACGGTGCCCTCGCCGATGAGCTCGCGCGGGAAGTCATCGAAGGCACCGAACATATGGAAACGCAGGCGCCCAGACGGCGAAGACCCAGCGCTACCCCGACACCCTCGAACAGGCCCGCGCCGAGTACACCGCCCCTATAACTAACCTCGCTGACCCGCGGATCACCCCCTCAGCGCCGACAACCAGGGCGGACATTCTCTTCCTTCTCGGCACGTAACACCACATCGCCGTAGTTCAGGGCCGGGTTCGTTGGATTCTGCTCCGTTGCTGCCGGGACCCCTGCCGGGACACCGACAATCCCTGCGTGGGCAGACCTGCGCCGTCCGCAACGAAACTCCCCGGCTCGCGTTGGCACAGGTCAGGGGTATCCGACCTGAATTTCTTCAGCGGCCCGGCATCGAGAGGATCAGAGTAAATCAAGCGATTGCTTGACATTCTTGCGATCGCGGACCTAGTGTTGCGGCGCCCGTACCGATTTCCGCGTGCCGTCGGACACCGGCACTGACGCGTAGGAGAGAAGATGGATCTTGGGCTCTCAGGGCGGTGTGCCCTGGTAACAGGTGCGAGCGCCGGTATCGGCATGGCGACGTCGCGCATGTTGGCCGCTGAAGGAGCACAGGTCGTTCTGGTCGCGCGACGGCTTGACCTTCTTGAGGAACTCGCGGAGGAGATCGCGGCCGAGGGCCACCCGCGCCCCCTCTGTTTGGTAGCCGACCTTACCGACCCGAGCGCGGCGGTACGGTTGAGACAGCAAGTGGAGGAACGCCTTGGCCTACTCGACATCCTGATCAACAACGCCGGGCGCGCCGAACCTGCGGGCGCCGGCCTCGACGAGGCGCTGTGGCAGAGCCAGTTCGAACTCAACTTCCACTCCAAGCGGCGGTTGGCCCAGGAATTTCTGCCCCTTATGGCGGCAGGCGGCCAGGGGCGTGTCGTGAACCTCGTCGGCATTCTTGAGCCCGTCGCGGTGTCGGCGGCTCAGGCGGCGGTCGCGGCGTGCATTCTCTGGGCCAAGGGGTTCTCGCGCACGGTCGCATCGCAGAAGGTCACCGTGAACTGTGTGGCACCGGGGCGAATCGACAGCGAGCAACTCCGCGCCCACTTTCCCACGCAGGAGGCACGGGAGGAGTTCGCCCGCAAACTGATCCCCGCCGGTCGGTTCGGGACTGCCGAGGAAGCGGCCGCGCTCATCGTGTTCCTCGCCTCGGGGCCGGCAGGTTACATCACTGGAGAGACCTTCACCGTCGACGGGGGCATGCACCGGTCCATCTAGACCTGTGCGGCGGGGGCACCTTGGCCACGTGCAGCCGCCCCTCCTCATCGACGCTGACGTCGACACCGAGCCGGGAGGCGACATCACGCAAAGCCAGGTGCAGGACCAGGGCGTGCTCGGCCAGCGGGGTCTCGGGGCTTTCCGGCAGCCGCGGATCCGTCAGCACCGCCCCTTGGCAGCCTCCCGGTCCGGGCCGTCCAGTAGCCGGCCGCGCGGATCCCGCCGGCGAACCGAGGCCTCGGCATAGACGAGTCTTGTGGCCCCAGCCAGCGATCATCGAGGGCCTGCTGCGAACGAGTCGATCGGCCCACCGGCGACGCGAATGGTTCAGACAATCAGTTATCGTTTGCGACATATATGTCGCAAACGATACGGAGTTGACTGATGGCTGTGAGTCGCGATCAGATCATTGTCGCCGCGATCCAGCACCTTAACCACGACCCGGCCGCGTCGATGGCCGACATCGCCGAGGCGACCGGAGTGAGCCGCGCCACCTTGCACCGGCACTTCACCGGTCGAGAAGAACTGCTGCTCGCACTCGGCCACCGCGCGCTGGATCGATGGGAGGAGGCCCAGTACAGGGCCGGGATCGAGCAGGCCGCCCGCTCCGTGGAGCCGGTGGTGATCACCACCGCTCTGAGAGAGATGCTGAGTGGACTGATCGGCGAGGCCGAGGAGTACAACTTCGCGCTCACCGACCTGGTGATGTCGGTGCCCGAGCTGCGAGAACGCGGTGACGAGCTGGAGGGCAGGGAGATCGCGCTCTACCAGGCGGCCCAGCGCGCCGGGGTCCTGCGGGCCGACCTGCCGGTGCGGTGGATCAGCAATACGGTGTACGGCCTGCTGCTCGCCGTACGGGAAAGCCTGAACCGGGGCGACGTCGCACGGCGCGACCTTCCCGGGATGCTGCACGAGACCTTCTTCCGCGGCGCCGGCGAGCACGATCCTCACCATGGCGGCGGTTCGCAGGGTAAGGCCGGGAGAAGGGCATGACGCGCACCTCCTACGCGCCGTTGACGGAGCCCGGTGTGTCGCGGCGGCGGCGCTGGGCCGGGCTGGCGGTACTGTCGGCGAGCCTGCTGCTGGTGGTCATGGACATGACCATCCTCAATGTCGCCCTGCCCGCGATCTCGGCCGACCTGCGTCCCGGTTCGGTCGAGTTGCTGTGGATGGTGGACGTCTACGCGCTGGTGCTGTCCGGTCTGCTGGTCACGGTGAGCGCGCTCGGTGACCGATGGGGCCGCAAGAGGATGCTGCTTACCGGCTTCTCACTGTTCGGGCTGGCCTCCACGGTGGTGCTCTGGGCCGACTCACCCGGCGAAGTGATCGCGGTGCGGGCGATGCTCGGCGTCGGCGGCGCCATGATCATGCCGTCCACGCTGTCGATGATCCGCACCCTGTTCACCGACCCCAGGGAGCGGGCGACCGCGCTGGGCGTCTGGGCCGCGATGGCCGCCCTGGGCGGCGCGCTCGGGCCGATTCTGGGCGGGTTGCTGCTGGAGCACTTCAGCTGGCACGCGGCGTTCCTGGTGAACGTTCCGGTGATGGCGGTGGCGATCGTCGCCGGTCTCTTCCTGCTCCCTGAGTCGCGCAACCCGCGCCCGGGCCGCTGGGACGTGTTCGCCACGGCGCTGTCGATCACCGGGATGGTCGCCCTGGTCTACTCGATCAAGCAGTTCGGTAAGGAGGGCCCGGCCGGCATCGGCCCGTGGCTCACCCTCGGCCTCGCCGTGGTGGTTCTCGCCTGGTTCGTCTGGCGCTGTCTGAACCGGTCCGATCCGCTGCTGGAAATTCGCCTGTTTCGCAGCCGGCCGTTCACCGCGGGCACGATCGCCGCGCTGAGCACGTCGATCGGGATGGCGGCGATGATGTTGCTGATGGCGCAGTGGATGCAGCTCGCAGGCGGCTACTCCCCGCTGGAGACCGGCGTGCGGCTGCTGCCGACCGCGCTGGGCGCGCTGGTGCTGTCGCCGCTGGCGCCCTCGCTGGCGGTGCGCGTCGGAACCCGCCCGGTACTGGCCGGAGGGCTGGCGGTGGCCGGGCTGGGATTCGGCGTGCTGTACGCCGCGCCCGTCACCTATCCGTGGATCGCCGTGTCGCTGCTGCTGATCGGGCTGGGTATGGGCTCGCTGGCGATCGCCTCGGCGGTCATCATGGCCGGTGCGCCGCCAGAGAAGGCGGGTAGCGCCGCCGCGATCGAGGAGACCAGCTACGAACTGGGCGGCGTACTCGGCGTCGCGGTGCTGGGCAGCGTCGCCGCGGCCGTGTACCGGGAGGCGCTGCCGGCCGCCGCGGGTGATGCCGCCCGCGAGTCGCTGGCCGCCGCGATCGAGGTCGCCCGCCAGACCGGAGCCACGGGAGCGCACCTGGCCCAGCAGGCCAAGGTGGCGTTCACCTCGTCGTTGGAGATGACCGGGCTGGCCGGGGGAGTGCTCATGCTCGCCGCCGCGCTCGCCGTCTGGTGGCTCGTCCCGCGCGACCTCGATGTCACCGCCGGGCACAACTGATCGCCACACGCCGCCGACCAGGGGTGACTTGTTCTTCGATCAGGCCGATGGGCGGCTCGGCCTCAACATCGAGGACCTGGACCTGGCAGGGCGCCGGGCGCGGGTGAAGGCCAAGGGCACCCGTGCCACGTTACGCTGCCGAGCTTACGACCCGGGCCGTTGGTGCGGGAGTTGCTCGACGCCGGTGAGGACGGCTCAACTTTCGAGGGGATTCAGGCCCGCTGGGCGCTGAACTGAGCTCTGCTGCCGGAGTCACCGAGGTTCGCATCGACTGTCCGCACGGGTCTGGTTTCCGGAAAATGGCGTGACGGCCTCCGGCACAATGCCGGAGGCCGTCACGATGTCCGCTCGAAGCCGAGTGGTCTCAGATGAAGTTGGTCTTACTTGAAGCGGCGCAGGCGCAGGCTGTTGCCGACCACGAAGATCGAGGAGAACGCCATGGCGGCTCCGGCGATCATGGGGTTGAGCAGGCCGAGTGCGGCCAGCGGCAGGGCGGCCACGTTGTAGGCGAAGGCCCAGAACAGGTTGCCCTTGATGGTGGCCAGGGTGCGGCGGGACAAGCGGATGGCGTCGGCGGCCACCCGCAGGTCGCCGCGGACCAGGGTGAGATCGGAGGCCTCGATGGCGGCGTCGGTGCCGGTCCCCATGGCCAGGCCGAGGTCGGCCTGAGCCAGTGCCGCGGCGTCGTTGACGCCGTCGCCCACCATGGCCACCGACCTGCCCTCGGCCTGCAGGCGCTTGATGACGTCGACCTTGTCGGCGGGCAGCACCTCGGCGATCACCTCGTCGATGCCGACCTCGGCGGCCACCGACCGGGCCACGGTCTCGTTGTCGCCGGTGAGCAGCACCGGCCTCAGTCCCAGCGCTCGGAGATCGCGGATGGCCTCGGCCGAGGTCGGCTTGACCGTGTCGGCCACCACCAGCACCGCGCGGGCCTTCCCATCCCAGCCGGCCGCGACGGCCGTACGGCCGGCGGCCTGAGCCGCTTGCAGTTTCCGTTCCAGTTCCACCGGCAGGTGCTGTGACCACTCGGCGAGCAGTGCGGGACGGCCCACCAGCACGGCGTGCCCGTCGACGATGCCTTGGACGCCGAGGCCTTCGAGGTTGGCGAAGTCCTCGGCGGCGGGCAACTCTCCCACGCGCTCGGCGGCGCCCCGGGCGACGGCCCGGGCGATGGGGTGCTCGGAGGCGTGCTCCAGGGCGCCGACCAGGCGCAGCACCTCGGTGGCGTCCTCGCCGTCGGCGAGGTGGACGTCGGTGAGGGTCATCTTGCCTTCGGTGACGGTGCCGGTCTTGTCGAGCACGACGGTGTCGATCTTCCTGGTGGATTCCAGGACCTCGGGGCCCTTGATCAGGATGCCGAGCTGGGCTCCGCGACCGGTGCCGACCAGCAACGCGGTCGGGGTGGCCAGGCCCAAGGCGCAGGGGCAGGCGATGATCAGCACGGCGACCGCGGCGGTGAAGGCCGCACCGACACCGTCGCCGGTGCCCAGCCAGTAGCCGAGCGTGCCGACGGCCAGCGCGATCACGATCGGGACGAAGATCCCGGAGATGCGGTCGGCCAGCCGCTGGACCTGGGCCTTGCCGGTCTGGGCGTCGGCGACCAGCTTGGCCATCTGGGCGAGCTGGGTGTCTGCGCCGATGCGGGTGGCGCGAATGAGCAGGCGGCCACCGGCGTTGACGGTCGCGCCGGTCACCGCCTCGCCGGGACCCACCTCGACCGGCACCGACTCGCCGGTGAGCATGGAGGCGTCGATGGCGGAGGAGCCCTCCTCGATCACGCCGTCGGTGGCGATCTTCTCGCCGGGCCGGACCACGAACCGGTCCCCGACCTTGAGCTGGTCGGAGGGGATGCGGACCTCCTTGCCATCGCGTAGCACCGCGACGTCCTTGGCCCCCAGTTCCAGCAGGGCCCGCAGAGCGGCGCCGGCGCGGCGCTTGGAGCGGGCCTCGAAGTAGCGCCCCGCCAGGATGAACGCGGTCACGCCCGCGGCCGCCTCGAGGTAGATGTTGCCCGAGCCGTCGGTGCGCTCGATCGTGAACGCGAACGGGTGAGTCATACCCGGGGTACCCGCGCTGCCGAGGAACAGCGCCCACAACGACCAGCCGAGAGCGGCGATGGTGCCGAGCGAGACCAGAGTGTCCATAGTGGCGGCGCCGTGGCGCAGGTTGATCCACGCGGCCCGGTGGAAGGGCCAGCCCGCGTAGACCACGACCGGTGCGGCCAGGACGAGCGACAGCCACTGCCAGTTGGTGAACTGCAGCGCCGGGATCATCGCCATCGCGATGACCGGCACGGCGAGTACCACCGCGGTGACCAGCCGCTGGCGCAGCGGCTGAAGTTCATCGGCCGGGTCGGTCTGTGGTCCGTCCTGCTGTGTGCCGCTGTCCGGCTTCACAGGAAGCGCGGCGGTGTAGCCGGTCTTCTCGACTTCGGCGATGAGCTCTTGCGGGTCGATGCCCTCGCTGAAGGTGACCTTGGCCTTTTCTGTGGCGTAGTTGACGGTCGCACTCACGCCGTCGAGCTTGTTGAGCTTGCGCTCGATCCGGTTGGCGCAGGACGCGCAGGTCATGCCACCGATCGAGAGTTCGACCGTGCCTTGCGGCCTGTCGTCGGTGAGGGGAGACATCACCTGCTCCTTTCGCTCGTCATGCCAG